>JAPDPT010000017.1 GCA_034506315.1 candidate division KSB1 bacterium
GGCGAAACCGTACTGGAGGGCCTCCTCACACAGGCGGCGGATCTCATCAGGCGTCGCCCCCGGTCGGAGATTGGCGTGATCGATATAGGGAGCCAGGTCCGCCGGCGTCCGAATCTTGCCGAGATCAACCAATTTCCCCTCCTCCGGTCTGGCGTTGTGTCACAAGCCGCCAAGTTCCTTCAGGAGAGCCATGTGTTCTTCGGCCAGCTGCTGGGCACGCTCCCTCTCCGGCGCTTCGGCGATGATCCGAATGATCGGCTCCGTATTGGAGGCGCGTACCTGAACCCAGGAGTCCCCGAAGAGAACGCTTACGCCGTCTGTCAAGTCGAGCTTCTGTCCAGACATGGCCTGGCGATACTTGTCGAGCAGGGCCGCAGGACTGCCGCCCGGCAGTTCAAGACGTCGCTTGACCATGGTGAATTGCGGAAGCGAACGGTACCAGTCCAGAAGGCTCACATTCTTCTCGGCCAAGCCCTGGAGGATCAGGGCAATCCCGACGGGGGCATCCCGGCCAAAATGGGCATCGGGCAGGATTATGCCACCGTTTCCCTCACCCGCGAGCGTGGCCTTCACTTGCCGCGCCTTTTTGGCCACGTGGATTTCGCCGACCTTGGTGCGGATGACCCGGGACTTATAGCGCGTTGCGACGGCCTCGATGACCCGGCTTGTGGAGGCGTTGACCACCACCGTGCCCGGCCGGAGATTCAGCACAAGATCCGCAACCAGGGCCAAGGTGTATTCTTCGCCAAGGGGGGTTCCGTCCGGCGCGACAAGAGCGAGGCGGTCCACGTCCGGATCGACCGCAAGACCGAGGTCCGCTTCGCTCCGCACCACGGCGTCGCAAAGCTCGCCGAGGTTCTCCGGCAAAGGTTCCGGCGGCCGCGGGAAGCGTCCTGTCGGCTCCTCGTAGAGAATCTCGTACTCGCAGCCCAGGCGGTCCAGAAGCTTCGGGAGGATCACTCCGCCCGCTCCGTGGACGCAATCGGCTACCACCCGGAACCTCCGCTTGCGGATCGCCGCAGCGTTCACGAAGCGCAGGCTTAGAATACGGCGGATGTGATCGTCTACCGCCCCAGCGTAATGCTGAACTGCGCCGACCTTGTCCCAGGGCACAAAACGGAAGTCCCCCCTTTCCATTCTCTGGACTACCTGACGCCCCTGTTCCTCATCCAAGAAAAGACCGTCGGGGGCGAGGAGCTTGAGGGCGTTCCACTCGATGGGATTGTGACTGGCGGTGATCACAATGCCCCCCTGGCCCTGGCGTTCGGTGGCAAGCTGGACCGTAGGCGTGGGGCAGATCCCGACATCTACGACGTCGCACCCCACGGCGGTGAGGCCGGCGACCACGGCCGCCCGCACCATCTCCCCGGTGACCCGCGAGTCGCGGCCCACGATCACCTTTCCCCCGCCGATCCACGAGCCGTAAGCCTGCGCAGCCCGGACAGCTACCTCGGGCGTAAGGCCGTCTCCCACCACCCCGCGAATCCCCGATACGGATATCAGTAGCGGCATACCTTCTCCCTACCACTTTGTCCAAATCCCGACGCCCAGTCGCCAGCCAAGATAGCAAAACAGGTAGGCACAAACAACCCCATTCCCCCTCGACCTGTCCCCGGGGCTGTAGTTGGTACAATGGCTCAATACGGCTTCCGAAAATGCCAGCGGCACGCTACATTACACCTCCGCATTGCGCCCGACAAGAAGCTTGATAGCCGCCAGCGAGGAGTCACGATGATCCTGATCGACGGTGCCCAAGGAGAGGGCGGGGGGCAGATTCTGAGAACGGCGCTTGCCCTCTCCGTGCTAACGGGAAGGCCGTTCCGGATGGTGAACATCCGTGCCAAGCGGCCTAACCCGGGCCTGCAGGCGCAGCATCTCAAATGCGTCGAGGCTGCAGCCGCCATTTCGGGAGCCCGGGTGGAGGGAGCAGCCCTCCGGTCCAGCCAAATCGAATTTCACCCTTCGGGAAAACGAGGCGGTGAGTACTCTTTCGACATCGGTACCGCCGGTTCGGCCCTGCTCGTGATTCACACGATTTACCTGCCCTTGGCAGCCGTACGGTCCCCCTCGACGGTACGCGTGACGGGGGGCACCCACGTGCCTTGGAGCCCAAATTACCATTACCTGCGCTTCACCTGGCTTCCGTTCCTGCGCCGCATGGGCTTCTGCATCGATCTCCACCTGGCACGTGCGGGCTTCTTCCCAGTGGGGGGAGGTCGGATCGTCCTCAGCGTCGAGGGCGCCTCTGAACTCCGTTGCCTGGACTTACGCGAACGAGGCGAGCTCATCCGTATTTTCGGCGTCTCGGCCGTTGCCAGGCTGCCTTTGCACATTGCCGAGCGTCAGCGAAACCAGGCCCTGAAACACCTGGAGGCGATCCGCTGTCCGGAGATCCAGATCGAGGTGACCGAGCTGGAGGCGGCCTCGCCAGGCTCTACCCTTGTGCTGGCCGCGGAATTTGAAAACACGGTGGCCGCGTACGCAAGTTTAGGGGAGAAGGGGAAGCCGGCAGAGCGCGTGGCCGACGAAGCCGCGAGCGCCCTGGTGGCGTTCCTTGCCTCGCAAGCCACGGTGGACGAATTTCAGGCAGACCAACTTCTGCTGCCCCTTGCCCTCGCCGGCGGCACTTCCTATTTCCGCACCCCGAAGGTCACCAATCACCTCCGAACCAACGCCGAGGTGCTAAAGCTCTTCCTGCCCGTGGAGATTGAGATTCGGGGGGATGTGGGCAGCGCGGGCCAGGTTTGGGTGCACTCCGAGGCGGAAATCGCCCAGTACGTAGGAGGTTGAACAGCTGAACAGACCCGGCCCCCTCACCGGACAGCGCCGGTCCGAGCACACCAAGCCCACCTGCCCGAAATCCGAGCAGGCAAGGCTAGCAGGGGCGGGCGTTCCGCCCGGAGCAGTTGCGGAATGTTCCCAGGCGAATTCCGGGGAGCACT
Organism: candidate division KSB1 bacterium; assembly: GCA_034506315.1. Classification (GTDB taxonomy): domain Bacteria; phylum Zhuqueibacterota; class Zhuqueibacteria; order Oleimicrobiales; family Geothermoviventaceae; genus Zestofontihabitans. Next base: position 2,943 of record JAPDPT010000017.1, read on the forward strand.
GCCTCTACCGCTTGGCCAATGAAGTTGTCGCGCCCCGGGATGCCAAGAGTACATTGGTCCCTTGCTCGTTTCAGGGGCACCTGCAGGTCTGGGCCTCAGGCAAGTCCTCTGGGGAAGCGGGCGACGCGCCCAGGAGTTTACCCCGCTCTGGCCGCCGGGCAAGCCCGAAGTGACCTTTCCTCGCCCCGGGCTCGAAGCTCTCCCTACGACGGTGCCCACGGTGGTCGCAGGTAGGATGGGATATCCCGGGTCTCGCCCCTAAGCCCTTGCGCAAGTGGCTCTGGAATGCCGAAATTGACATCGCAGGCCTTGCTGAACCAACGCGACGGGATTCAATCGGGGAGGCAGTGATGAGAAGGCACACCCTGAAGGGCATTTTTGCCGCAGTCGTGACCCTCCTTCTGGTCAAGGGAGAATCCTTCGCCCAGAAGCGGCTGACGTACGAACAGGTGTTCGAGAGGAAAGGCCCCCAGCTCCTGCGGCAGCTGCCCCAGATTGTGGGGTGGCTTGATGATCAATGCTACCTGGAGGTCCGCGAGGATACCACCCAGCGGGTGCGGAAGCTCTATCGTGTGGACGCCCTGTCGGGGACGTCGGAGGTCTACCTGGATCCCCTCGAGTTCCGCGACGTCCTGCCCGAGGGATTTCAGCCCCTGAACCCCACCGACAGAACACCGGATTTCCGTGTGCTGATTTTCTCGAAGGACGCAGACCTCTACCTGCTCGATACCCGGGCGCACCATTTCCGTCGCCTCACGGCAAATCCTGGCGAAGAGAAAAATCCAACCCTCTCTCCCGACGGCCAGTGGGTAGCCTTTACCCGCGACTCCAATCTCTTTGCGCTGGAGATCGCTTCCGGGCTGGAGTATCAGTTGACCTCGGACGGCGGGCCGACGGTGTACAATGGCTGGGCTTCCTGGGTGTATTACGAGGAAATCCTGGGCCGTGCCTCGCGCTACCGCGCCTTTTGGTGGTCGCCGGACAGCAAGCGTTTGGCCTTCTTGCGCTTCGACGACAGTCCCGTCCCAACCTTCCCGGTCTTTCACGCGGGGCCGATCCACGGTGAGCTGGAAACCGAGCGCTATCCCAAGGCGGGTGATCCGAATCCCCGGGTGCGGCTGGGCATCGTGAACGTTCGGGGTGGAGAAATCGTTTGGGCGGACTTCGACCCCGAGGCGGATGAGTACATCGCCTGGCCCTTCTGGCTTCCTAAGGGCGAAGCCCTCGTGGTCCAGTGGATGAATCGCGAACAGACGGACCTTCGGGTGTACCGGGTCGACCTCCAGAATGGGAAGAAGACCCTGATGTACCAAGAGCATCAGGACTCGTGGGTAGAGTTTCTGGAAGACTTGCATTTCCTCGGGAAGGAGGAGGCCTTCATCGTCCGCAGCGATGTGGACGGGTGGCGGCATCTCTACGTGTACGGCCTGGATGGGAAACTGCGCCGCCGCCTCACCAAGGGTGAATGGAGCGTCACCGGCATCGAACTTGTGGACGAGCAGCGCGGATACGTCTACTTCACGGGTAACCAGGGGGAGTCCACGGAGACTCACCTTTTCCGGGTGAGTCTGTCCGGAGGCTCTGTGGAACGGCTTACCACAGAGGCTGGAACGCACCGCCCACGTCTGTCTCCCGGCGGCAGCTACTTCCTCGATACTTTCAGCAGCATCGACTGTCCTCCACGGATTGATCTCTATCGTACGACAGGGGAGCTCGTCCGACGTATTGGCGACAGCCGCACACCCGAAATGAGCCAGTACGCGCTGGGTCGCGTCGAGCTTTTCCGCATTCCGATCAGCGGAGGTTATCAGCTCCCCGCACGTTGGATCCTACCCCCGGACTTCGACCCGAAGAAAAAATACCCGCTGATCCTCTCCATCTACGGGGGACCGGGATCGGGGACGGTTCAGAATTCGTTCCCCATGGGACTACGGGACTTTTACTTCGCCCAGCAAGGAGCCATTGTGCTCAGTGTTGACCATCGCGGATCTGGGCATTTCGGCAAGAAGGGAATGGCCCAGATGCACCGCCAGCTGGGCAAATGGGAGATGAACGACTGGATGGAAGCAATTCGATGGATCCTGCGGCGCGGCTTCGTGGACTCAACCCGTGTTGGGATCATCGGTGGGAGCTACGGTGGCTACGCAACTCTCCTTGCTCTGACGGTGGGCGCGCGCTACTTCACGCACGGGATTTCCCTCTACCCGGTTACTGACTGGCATCTCTACGACACCGTGTACACGGAACGCTACATGGACCGGCCGGAGGAGAATCCGGAGGGCTATCGCCTCGCCTCCGTCCTGACGCATGCCGATAGCCTGCGGGGCAAGCTCCTTCTGGTCCACGGAACGACAGACGACAACGTGCACCTCCAGAACACGCTGCAGTTAGTGGACAAACTCCAGCTGCTGAACAAGCCTTTCGAGCTCATGCTTTATCCGGAGGAGAGGCACGGGATCGGCGCGCGCTCGCGCCACTTGCAGAGACTGATCTACGAGTTCTGGGTCCGTCATGGCTTCCTGCGTCCCGAGGGAGAGTAGTGCTGTAGAAGGACGGCTGAGCGCAAGGCAGTCGGATTGTCCAGCCCTCTTCGGAAAATAGGGTGGCGAATGGGGAGGTCAGGCTTATCGCGCGGAAAAGCGATCCGGCGCCTGCACCCCCAGGAGCCGAAGGGCCGCCTCCCCCTCCAGCGGGAACGCAAGCCGGGCGGCAAGGTGCAGGGTGGCGGCCCTTCCGCAATCCGCTGGGTGTGCCTTCACAACCCGGAGACGGGAATCAGCACGATCTTCTCGAGGTTCATTCCGAAATCAGCCCGCAGATCGAGGAGCCGCACCCGTAGGGTGTGCCGACCCGGCTCGACATCCACGGTCCCGACGGTGAAAAGCGCAGGGTAGAAGACAGAGGGCGAGCGTTTCACCTCGGCGGGGATCTGCACGTTGTCGATCTCGACCACGTAGCGAGTCCCTTCTTGCCCGCGCGTGGCGGCGTAGGAGACCTTCACCTCATAGGTGGCGGGGCGCTCGGTGACGAATTCCCACTCGGGGACATCGTAGACGCTCTGCCAATTGGTCAGCATGGTGAACTTGTAGAAGTGGTCGAGATAAGCCCGCTGTCCACCCCGGGCGCGGATTTCCCCCAGATACACCGGAAGTTCGATGACCCCTCTTCTGTCAGGACGAATCTCGTAAGGCTCCACCTCTGGCGGTCCGACGAGCTCGACGGCTACCACCGTCGCATCAGGATCCGGGGCCCTGTCGGGCAGAGCGATCAAAACATCTCCGCCGTCGCGGGTGAAAGGAAGGCTTCGAGCCCGGTCTACGAGCAGGTAAGCGCGCCTGACCTCGGTCTTCAAACCCGGAACTCTTAGCTTGCCGTCCTGGGGCCAACCCATGACGTGAAAGTAGAGCGTGTTTCCCTTAACCGTGCAGCGTCCGAAAAATGGCAGTCGCGGAAAAAGGCTCGCCGTCGTGCCGTAAATGGCCTCCCCGTTGGCCTTCAGCCAGCGGCCGATGTAACGGAGCCGAGCCTGGAATTCAGGCTGAATGGTCCCCTCCGGTGTCGGACCCACATTCAGGAGGAGATTGCCCCCTTTGCTGACAATCTCGATGAGCTGTCTGAGGAGCTGCGTCGCGCTGTGGAACTCGGTCTCATAGTGATTATAGCCCCAGCTGTTCCAATTGATCGTGTAGCAAGCCTCCCAGAGCAAAGGCCGTCCGTCGGGCCCCAGCACACCCGTGGCAGGCACGAAGTTCTCGGGCGTTCCGAAATCACCGTGCCCAGGAGTGCGTTTGAAGAGGCGGTCGTTGATCAGGAGGGTGGGCTTCATCTTCAGGAGCATTTCTTCAATCTCAAAGGAGTGCATCTCCTCAACGGTGTGCTCCCACTCGCCATCGAACCACAGGATCGCGGGGTCGTACTTCTCTACGAGCTCACGCAGCTGATTTTTCATGTATTCAATGTACCGCTCGAAGTTGGCTCCTTCCGCAGGTCGATCCTTTTCCCATGCTCTGCGAGGTAGATAATCGGGATGGTGCCAGTCCATGATCGAGTAGTAAAAGCCGATAGGCATCCCCCTTCGCTTACACGCTTTGACCAGCATGCCCAGGGCATCCTTGCCGTACTTGCTGTGCATGATGTCATAGTCCGTATACTTGCTGTCGAAGATGCAGAAGCCGTCGTGATGCTTAGAGGTGATGACGATATACTTCATCCCCGCCTCTTCGGCCAGTCGTACCCACTCGTCGGGGTCGAAGTCCACAGGGTTGAAGTTGTCCACGTAGTATTGATACTCGGCCAGGGGAATGTGGCACATCTCGCGCACCCACTCGTGCCGACCCAGCATGGCGTACACACCCCAGTGGATGAACATGCCGTACTTGGCGTCCCGGAACCACTGGGTACGGTCCTGCGTTTGCCGTGCCTGCTCTGGTACTGAGCCGGTCGCGACGGTAGCGAGGCCCCAAAGAAGTAAGAGAGAACCGACCGCTCCTTGGCCTCCTCTGAGCATAGCTCCCTCCCCGTGTTTCGGCCAAATCCTACCCATCGGATTTCTTGCCCCGGGCCTATTGCCCGATCCGGCCACACGCGTCAAACTATCCGGCTCCCGCCACAAATGCAAGAGGGCAAGACCTTGCGGATCGTCGCCCGGGATGGCAGGCTTGCCCCGCATCGAAGCCCGCACGCGCTCATCGGGAGGAGGGGCCGGTCCGGTTTCGGAGGGCCAGCGCGTTTCTCCGCTGCATCTGTCGAGACAGGACAGGCGGTCCGTCTCCCTCGATGCGAGTCCGGGAACCTTCGGAGATGTGTACAGGAAACGCGCCGTTCCGGGCCGGAGGACCGTTACTTGGCAAGGATCATCTTCCGGGTCTCGACGAGCGCGGAGCCAGCCTGGTCACGACCCTGTACGGCGAGTCGGCAAAGGTACATCCCGGCTGCAAGGCCGCTCGCATCCCATTGGACCGCATATCGTCCTGCCTCCCGTTCTCCCGAGATCAGCGTCGCTACCAGTCGCCCTCGCGAGTCGAGCACCGTCAGCAATACTTGGGCACGATGCGGAAGTTCGAATGCGATTGTAGTGGAAGGATTGAAGGGATTGGGAAAGCAAGGATCCAAGTGCACCACTCTGGGTATGCCGTCTTTGCGGTGAGGGAGGCCAGTGTGGACCTCGGACAGGTTCCTTCGCCAGAGGCCTTGCCAGGCAGTGCCCAGATAGACCCACTGTGCCTCAATGGCCACGCTTTGTGGCACACAGTCCTCAGTAAGCCCGTCCCGGTTCACCTTCCGCCAGGTACGTCCGCTATCCTCGCTTGCGAAAACGTCCGACTCGGTGAGGGCCAGGACGAGTCCGCCTCCGTACAGGAGCTGCGTGACGAGCGTGTCCTTAAAGGCGATGCACGTCCAGCCCGAGAGAGCAGGGGAATGCCGCATGAGGCCGGCTGTCGTCGCCGCGAGCAGCTGGGAACCAATAGCCACCAGAGAAAGCACGCCCGTGTCGGCAAGGCCGTATGCTGCCCAATGGCTTCCATAGTCATGGGACCTGTACACGCCTCCCGAGAATCCGTCGCTACCGACAAACACCATCGTGTCGATGACCGCCACGGACGAGATTCGTGTGGCCGGCAGTCCATTGTTTACGGCCTGCCAGGTGGAGCCATCATTACCCGTGCGGAACACGCCGCTCGCTCCCGTGCCCACAAACAGCCAGTTTCTGAGATGACCGATACACGTAACGTCCCTGTCCATCAGTCCAATTTGAGACCAGCTACGCCCCACGTCGCCTGACTTGAACACTCCTCCGCCGTGCTCCGCAGACGGGCCACCGCCGGCCAGGAGGTCCGATCCCCTGCGGTGGAGGCATGTTACCCTTGTGTGGGAGAGACTCGCAAATTCGGTGAAGCTTTCCCCCGCATCGCGCGAAATCATCAGCCCCTCTTGCATCGCGCAGAATACATTGGAGCCCATTGCCAGCACTACTGGAAGAAAGGAGTGCGGCAACAACCCGGTCTGCGTCCAAGTGCTCCCATCGTCAAGGCTCGTGAACACACCCAGATCATGTGTCCCTGCGACCAGGTTTCCTGGCGTTGAGACGAGGTGCCAAACATCGACCCCGGACAGATCACGCGGCTGCCAGCTTCTTCCGCTATCCATGGAGAGGAATACCCCCCGAAAGGGCATAGCCCAATATATTCGGGTACCCAGGCTTGCCAAAGCACTCCAGCCGGTCGCCGCCGGGAACTCAGCAAGCTTCGTCCACACCCTCTGGTCAAGCTCGTAGGTGTAGATACAGTCCCCGAAGGCAATGTAGAGGGTCCGCCCCATAGCGAGAAGAGAACTTACGTAGACATTGAAATCCACGCCTCCAAGGCATTCCCAAGTCTTGCCCGTATCAGGACTCACATAGAGCCCACCTCCCCATGTCCCGGCGAAGAGAGCGCTGTCGATCATAGCAAAGCATTCAATGGTATGGGTTTGCCCTCCCGGCTCCCATTGTAACCCGCCGTCCCGACTGCGGTAAATCTGCCCCGAGTAAGTACCACAGACAATGGTCCCTCCTACTTGGATGAAGGCCTTGATCACGTCGCCGGGTAGCGACAGCGTGCCGACCTGCAGCCAAGTCTCAGACCCTGGATCGAACATGTACAGGTACCCTGCGCCGGCGTACCAAACGGAGGCGAAAAGCCCAGCCGGCAAGGCGCCGAGGGCCTGCACGTCCAAGTATTCAATGCCCTGGGAAATCGATTCCCACGTACGACCGCCGTCCAGAGAACGGAAAACCCCGTGACCATATGTCCCAGCAAACAGACCCTGGGGCCCCGCCGCCAAGCATGAGATCATGTCGGAGTAGGGACCGTTGAGCCTTGTCCACTGGGCTTGGGTCAAGCGGGCACCCCCGGTGCCTACAACCATCGCCCCGGCTACCACCAGTCGGGCCACCTTTCCGTAGTTCATGTCTTCCTCCTGGCAATTGAACCTCAAGCTCTTGCCGATTGCCGAACGGCGTCGGCTTTCGCATTCCCATGTGTTCAGCGGTACGTGTGACTGGCTGATAGCGGGGCAGTGCAGCCCATGGGGATGCCTGCAAATTTCGCTGCAAAGATCGGGCTAAGCAGGAGCGAGAGAAACAATCGGGCTGCGAAAAGATCGCTTCTGCCGCTCTAGCGGGGACTTACAACCATCGGATTCTTGAGTGATAGGCTGCGTGAGGATCTTGAGTAGGGCTAACAGGCTGGCTTCTCGGAGGTCGGACCGAGAATCGTGCACGCGCCCTACCGGCCATTGGAACCCGTTTCCGCCCAGGAGTCCTGGAGGTACCGGAGCAGGCGTACGGCCAAGTCCTCTGCCACCAGCATCCCCTGGACCGTGGGTCGAATCCGGAACTCGTCCACCTGGAGATAGTCGCCCACCTCTTTCGCCCAGGCCCGTACACGCAACGCCAGCTCCGGGGAAAGACCCAAGGTACGGAGATCGAGGCCATCATCTGTCCGCAGGCTCAGGAACACGCGCTCGGTAAGCTCCTGCTCGTTGCTGAGCTCCTCCGAGCCCTCGATCGGGAAGTGCCCCTCCTCAAGCTGGCGGCAATACCTGTGCAGATCCCGGGCATTCCAAAGACGACAGGAGTCGAGAAAAGAATGAGCGGAGGGACCGAAGCCCAGATAGGGCATTCTCTGCCAATAGCGTTCGTTGTGCCGACAGCGGAATCCAGGCAGACTGTAGTTACTCACCTCGTAGTGCTCAAAACCCGCCTGAGAAAGGAATTCGTGTGCCCGCAGGTAAAACTCGACCGTTCGGTCCGGATCCGGCAGTCGGACCTGGCCTTTCTTGATCCAGGTGTCCAGGGGTGTGCCATCCTCAACTGTAAGTTCGTAGGTGGAGATGTGGCAGGCTCCTTCCTCGATCGCCGTCCGCAGGTCACGGACCCACTCGGACATTCGCTGGTTGGGAATTCCGTAGATGAGATCAATCCCGATGTTCTCGAAGCCGGCACGCCTGGCAGCTCGAATTGCCCATCGGGCTTCGGAGGCGTCGTGAAGACGACCAAGCATCTTCAAGTGAAGGTCATGGAAGGACTGCACCCCGATGCTCAGCCGGTTCACGCCGGCGGCCCGGAGGGAGGCGAAAAATTCGACCCGTATATTGGCCGACGGGTTGCACTCGAGGGTTACTTCGCAGTCGGAGGCCAGAGATCCCAGGCGTTGGAGGACACGTTCTACATACCCCGGGTCCAGGAGGGAGGGGGTGCCACCTCCAAAGTAGACGGACCTGATCGGCTCCTCGACTTGTTCCAGCCGGAGCTCCAGTTCCTTCTGCAGGGCGTGCTGATAGCGCTCAATCCATCCATCCCTCGGCACGACGGAGTAGAAATCGCAGTACGGACATTTCCGGAGGCAAAAGGGAACGTGGATATAGACCGCCGCCGCCCGCACCCGATCCCCTACCGAATGATGTGCCCGATCCGTCCCCAGCGTACCTTCTTCACGATGTTGTAGATCGGAACGACCGAATCCCAGGACCAGTAGATGATCATCGCCTTGCCGACCACGTTGTCGTGGGGCAGAAACCCCCAGTAACGGCTGTCCTGGCTATTGTCGCGATTGTCTCCCATCATGAAATAATGACCGTCGGGTACCCTCACGGGACCCCAGTTCTCGAAGCGGGGATCGACGTCCGCAGCCCGTCGGATGGTGTACTTCTTGCCGTCCTCGCGCCGGACGCGGTACAGAACTACAAACCTTCCCTCCTCCGGATCATACTCCTTGCCCACGAGTTCCTTCGTCCCCTCCGGTTTTCCGTCGATGAACACCTCGCCGTTACGGATTTCGACCGTCTGCCCTCCGACGGCGATGCATCGTTTGATGTAGTTCATCCTCATGTTCAAGGGATACTTGAAAACCACGATCTCCCCCGGTTTTGGACGCCGCAATCCAGGCAGTCGAACGTGTGGGATGTCGATGTTGAGAAGAGGGATGTGGTCAGGCGTACGGACACCGTAGATAAACTTGTTCACCAAGAGGAAATCGCCGATCAAAAGCGTGTCCTTCATGGACCCCGTCGGGATCCTGTACGCCTCCACAACGAAGATCCGCAGCACCAATGCCGCAAGTACCGCGTATAGGATCGACTTGATCCACTCCACGGCAGTTTCCGTAGCCGATTTCTTGGCCGCTTGCACCTTACCTGGTACGCGCGCACCCTCGTGCTTTGCCATTGTCGAAGAGCCCATCGCTATTCCGCTGACCACTTGATTGTCCTTGCCGCCACCTGTGCACGGAACTGCTGGCTTGTAAACGTCATGCAGACCACTCGAGTTTCTGGAGCCGGCGGATAGCCGGAGCCACGGCGAGCGCGGCCAAGAGGGCCTCCGCCAGGGCCACCAGATCGGCCACTAAGAAAATCGCGAACCCCTGGGTTCTGACCAATTTGGCTACAACCGCGACCGGACCCACAATGCCGACTGCTAGAGCCAGGGCTCCACCCATCATGAGGAAACCGGCGGGACTGCGTAGAGCCCGCCGCGGGTGATCCCAATCAAACTGGCCGAAATACGCACCGATTAGGAGGCCCACCGCAGTGGCGGCCACAGCGACGAGGAAACAGCCTGGGAGCGCCCAGAGCACGGTCGGCCCCACATGGCTCGTGAACGCTGCCACCGACACGGCTGCCGCCAATACGAGGCCTGTAGCCATACCTCCGATCAGCCATTTGGCCAGGACAATGTTCCGGATTGCCCCGGGGCCGACGCGGATCAGCCAGAAGGCCCGCCCCTCCAGAGGGATCAGCAGCGCCGCGAACTGGACTCCTGCCACGGCCACGAGGAAAAGGGGCATCAGGAGGGCCTGCCAGGGTGCACCGGATTCCTCACCGCCCGTGCGAGCCACAGCGGGGATGGCAATGGCGACGACGGCAAGCACAATGACCCGCATCAGCTGGTGGTAGTCCCGCACCAGAAGGACCGCCTCCCGGGTTAGGAATTCGCGAAAACGGCCCCGTATCTTCGGCGCGGGCAAGGTCTCGGTGAGCTTCTTTCTGCGCAACGTTCCGGCCTCTCCAAAACCCCCCGCCCAGAGGGAATCGGCGAGGCGGGCTGTACCCTCGTGCACGAGAACACTGATTACGGCGATCGCGCTCAGCCAGGCCAGTCCCCCGAGCAGATCCCCCGAACTCAGCTTCCACCAGGCCTGCGCAAACCATGTGCTGGGAAGCGCCCAGGACCGCAGGATCTCATCCTTGCCGAAGAGCCCAACTACGCGATCTGGACCCGTTCCAGGCGCACCCGACGGCACCATGCGATTCCGCAATCCCTGGAGCCCAATCCACGACACAAGAAAGACGAGACCCGTCAGGGCAGATAGGATTTCCCTTGCACGTCGAGGGGGGAGGATGCGCCCGATGGCGAAACTTACCCAGGCCCCCAGGTTCGAGATCAGGATCACGAAGAGAAAGGCAAGACCGAGACCGAGGGGGTAGTAGACCCAGGCGGCAGACCTCGCCACCCCCAGGGCGATCACAGCGGAAGGGAGAAAAGCCAGAACGAAGGTGCTGTTGAGGAGGGATACCTCGAGCAGCCGCAGCCGAAAAACGGTCGCGCGAGAAGTCGGTATCGTGAGCAGGTACTGGGTCTCACCGGAAAGGGCGAGGGCACTTGTGGCTGAGGCCCCGCCGCCGAGAAGCAGGATCACAAAAAAACCCGCGGACATGGCGAGGACCAGGCCTTCGAGCATTCTCTGGCTGGGATCGAGACTCCCCAGGGCGCGGAATGTTTCGTAATAAACAACGCCTACCCAACCCGCAAACCCCATCCACAGGAGCAATAGTAATGGTGCCCGGAGCCGGCTCGTGCCCCTGGTCCGGAACAGGCGGTTCCAGTAGGAACGTAGCTGCATTTTGAGGATGAGGGCTGTAATCCTGGCCTGGCTCAGCGCATTGCCCGGTCCGTCCATTGCCCGCCGTCCCAAAAAGGACCCTCCTTTACGAGGCAAGAAAACGTCGCACCTCCTCGTACTCCGGGCCGCCGGTGAGCTCCAGTAAGATATCCTCAAGACTTCGATCGCCCGCCCGGGAATGGGCGCGGAGTTCTTCCATCGAGCCGACAGCGATCAGACGACCGCGGTGAATGATACCCACGCGGTCGCACATGTTTTCCGCAATCTCCAGGATGTGCGTGGACATGAAAACGCTGACACCCTTTTCTTCCACCAGACCCCGGAGCAGATCCTTCAACGTGCGGGCGCTTTTCGGGTCAAGGCCGATTGTCGGCTCGTCCAGGAAAAGCACACGTGGCTCGGGCAACAGGGCGGCACAAAGGGCCATTTTTCGCTTCATACCCTGGGAGTAGGATTGAATGAGATCGCGGGCGCGGTCCCGCAGGTCGAAAAGCTCCAGGAGCATCTCCGCTCGCCGGCGCCCGTGTGCAGGGTCCAGACCGTAAACCGCACCCACGAAACGAAGGAACTCCCAGCCGGTGAGCTTCTCGAACAGGTGAATCTCTTCCGGGACAAGGGTGAACCTTCGCTTGGCCCTCTCCGGCTCTTCCCACACGTCGACCCCGTCGAGAATCACGCGGCCGGACGTTGGACGCAACAGACCGCAGGCCATGCGGATGGTCGTGGTCTTCCCGGCACCATTCGGGCCGAGGAAGATGAACAGCTCCCTGCCAATTTCGAGCTCCAATTCGTTGACTGCGACGAGGTCGCCGAAGCGCTTGGTCAGGCCCTCAAAGCGAATCACTCTGCCCCTCGCCCTTTCGCTCATTCCACCCGCAGCACTGCCAGGAAAGCTTCCTGGGGGATTTCCACTTTTCCGAACTGCTTCATTCGCTTCTTTCCCTCTTTCTGCTTCTCGAGGAGCTTGCGCTTGCGGGTCACGTCGCCCCCGTAGCACTTCGCCGTCACATTCTTGCGCAGGGGCTGGATGGTCTCTCGGGCGATCACGCGACTCCCGATCGCCGCCTGAATCGCCACCTGGAAGAGCTGACGGGGAATTAGCTCCCGCAACTTCTGGCACACTTTCCGCCCGTACTCGTAGGCCTTGTCCCGATGGACGATTACGGAGAGGGCGTCCACCGGCTCCCCATTGATCAGAATGTCGAGCTTCTGAAGGGCGCTCTCCCGGTAGCCCTTGAATTCGTAGTCGAGGCTGCCGTACCCTCGGGTTACCGACTTCAGTTTGTCGTAGAAGTCGAAGATGATCTCCGCCAGCGGAATCTCGTAGTGGAGTTCAGCTCGAGTGGGGTCGAGGTAGTGCGTGTTGAGGTACGTCCCCCGCCTCTCCTGGACGAGCTGCATTACCGCGCCCACATATTCGCTGGGAACGATGATCACAGCCTCCACGTAAGGCTCCTCGATCGCCTCGATCTCGCCAGGAGGGGGAAGCTTGGCGGGATTGTCCACCTCCAGCGCCGTTCCCTTGCGCGTGCGCACCCGATACCGCACATTCGGCACCGTGGTGACCAGATCCAGACCGAATTCGCGTTCCAGGCGCTCCTGGACGATCTCCATGTGCAGCAGTCCGAGAAATCCGCAGCGGAAGCCGAAACCGAGGGCAAGGGATGACTCGGGCTCAAAGGACAGGGCGGCGTCGTTCAAGCGGAGCTTCTCCAGCGCAGAACGCAGCTCGTCGTAGCCTTCGCTGGCCGCCGGGAAAAGACCCGCGAAGACCATCGGTTTGGCCTCCCGGAAACCGGGAAGCGGTTCTGAGGCAGGCCGATCGGCGGAGGTGATCGTGTCGCCGACGCGCGTGTCGGCCACCTCTTTGATCCCCGCCATGATGTAGCCGACCTCGCCCGCCGTGAGACGTTCGCACGGGTGGTAGCCCAGTCTCAAAAGCCCGACCTCATCCACCACGTACTCTTTTCCGGTAGAGAAAAAGCGAATCCGATCGCCCACCCCTACCGAACCGTCAAAGACCCGGACGTAGGCCACGGCCCCGCGGTAACTGTTGAATACGCTGTCGAAAACCAGCGCACGCAGGGGGAGGTTCGCACTGCCCGCGGGAGGCGGGATGCGATGCACAATCGCCTCCAGTACCTCCTCCACGCCCTGGCCGGTCTTGGCGCTGACGAGCAGGATCTCCTCCGGGTCCACACCCAGCAGCTCCACGAGCTGAGCCTTCACCACCTCGATCTGCGCTACACGGAGGTCGATCTTGTTGATAATCGGGACAATCGCCAGGTTGTTTTCCAGGGCCAGGTAGAGGTTGCTGATGGTCTGGGCCTCAACCCCCTGCGAGGCGTCCACCACAAGGAGCGCGCCCTCGCAAGCAGCCAGGCTGCGGGAAACCTCGTAATTGAAATCGACGTGTCCCGGCGTGTCGATCAAATTGAGCACGTAATCCTGCCCGTTACGCGCCCGGTAGCGCATCGTAACCGCGTGCGCCTTGATGGTAATGCCGCGCTCGCGCTCCAGATCCATGCTGTCCAGGACCTGCTCCACCATCTCTTCGCGGCGGAGCGTGCCCGTCAGCTCGAGCAGGCGATCGGCAAGCGTCGACTTGCCGTGATCGATGTGCGCAATGATCGAGAAATTACGAATGAATTGCGTCCCTCGGCTATCCATGCCAGGTGGATCATCCTTTCGAGAATGGTACCACGGACGGATCGAGGCTCCAGCAACCTTTCAAATGTACGCAATTCCCGCCATTTGGTCAACTCAGCCTGGAGGAGAGGGGGCCGCGCCTTGCCATCGCCCCGCCGCGGTCCAACCGAAGAGGCTCAGCCCCCGAGATCCAGGGACAAGGAGCTTGACATTCTGTCAGCCTGGGCGTATATTGCCTGTGGAAATTTGGCAGCCTTTTGAGGAAACCAATGGCGAAGTTTGAACTGGTGACGGATCTTGTGCCGAGAGGGGACCAGCCGAAGGCCATCCAGCAGCTAACGGAGGGGATTCGGCAGGGAAAGCGATTCCAGACCCTCCTCGGCGTCACGGGAAGCGGGAAGACCTTCACCATGGCCCACGTGATCGCCAACGTGGGTAAGCCTACCATTGTCATCTCGCACAACAAGACCCTCGCCGCGCAGCTATACGGCGAACTCAAAGGCTTCTTTCCCAAGAACGCCGTCGAGTACTTCATCAGTTACTACGACTACTACCAGCCGGAAGCCTATGTGCCGGAAACCGATTTGTACATCGAAAAGGACGCCTCGATCAATGAGGAGATCGACCGCCTGCGCCTCAAGGCCACCAGCGCCCTCCTGTCCCGCGACGACGTGATCATCGTATCTTCTGTGTCCTGCATCTACGGTTTGGGCTCTCCAGAGGACTGGCGGGAACTTCTGGTGTTCCTCCACGTGGGGCAGCGCATCGACCGGGACGAGGTACTGCGGCAGCTTGTAGACATCCACTACCAGCGCAACGATTACGACTTTCGCCGCGGCACGTTTCGCGTGCGGGGCGATATCGTCGAGGTCATCCCCGCCTCAGAGAAGGAAGCGGTGCGAATTGAGCTTTGGGGGGACGAAATCGAGCGCATCTCCTACGTCGACGCCCTCACCGGTGAGGTGTTGCGCGATGTAGACCGGGTGGCCATCTACCCGGCCAAGCATTACGTGACCTCCTACCCGCGCCTCCAACGCGCCATCGAAGAGATCAAGAAGGAGCTGGAGGAGCGCCTGGAGTATTTCCGCTCCCAGGGAAAGTATCTCGAGGCCCAGCGCCTGGAGATGCGGACCCTGTACGACATCGAAATGATGCAGGAACTCGGCTATTGCCCCGGCATCGAGAACTACTCCCGATACCTCTCGGGCCGCAAACCCGGCGAGAGACCCTATACCCTTCTGGACTACTTCCCAAAAGACTATCTGATGATCATTGACGAATCGCACGTGACGATCCCCCAGATCCAAGGGATGTACCACGGCGATCGCTCGCGCAAAGAGACCTTAGTGGAACACGGCTTCCGTTTACCCTCGGCCCTCGACAACCGACCCCTCAACTTCGAGGAGTTCGAGTCCCTGATCAACCAGTGTATCTTCGTATCCGCAACCCCTGGGGAGTACGAAATTCGCAAGTCCGGCGGCGAGGTGGTCGAGCAAATCATCCGTCCAACCGGACTGGTCGACCCCGAGATCGTGGTCAAGCCCACCAAGGGGCAGATCGACGACCTGATCTCGGAGATCCACGAGAGGGTAGCACGCGGGGAGAGGGTACTGGTCACCACCCTGACGAAGCGGATGGCCGAGGAGTTGACCGATTACCTGGCGGGAGTGGGCATTCGCGTCCGGTACCTGCACTCGGAGATCGAAGCCTTAGACCGGGTGGAAATCCTCCGGGACCTGCGGCTTGCGGAGTTCGACGTGCTGGTGGGGATCAACCTCTTGCGAGAGGGGCTGGACCTACCGGAGGTTTCCCTCGTGGCCGTGCTCGACGCCGATAAGGAAGGTTACCTGCGGTCCGAGACCGCCCTCATCCAGGTAGCCGGTCGCGCCGCCCGAAATGCGGCGGGCAAGGTAATCTTCTACGCCGATACGATTACCAAGTCGATGCAGCGGGCCATTGAGGAGACCGAGCGGCGACGCAAGATTCAGATGGAGTACAATCAGCAGCACGGAATCATCCCTCAGACCATTGTGAAGTCGGTGGACCAGGTGCTGGGGGCCACGCGCGTGGCCGACGCCAAGGCCCCTAAGTGGGGGGAGCGGAAGCGAGCAGCGGTGCGCGAGGAGCTTCGCGCCCGCTGGCGCAGGCTCAGTCCCCTGGAACGAGAGGACTTCCTGGAGGACCTCGAGCAGGAGATGATGGCCGCGGCGGCCAACCTGGAGTTCGAACGGGCGGCCGAGCTCCGTGATCTTATCGCCGAATTGCGGGGACAGAAACGGGGCGGGAGCTGGGCCCGCTCCGCCGCCGCAGCCATTCAAAGAGGGGAGAATTCCCACGGCGATTCCGAGGAATAGACACCACGCCGATCAGCACCGCAACGGGAGCAAGGGCACGTGATGAAGGTTCTCGTCATCGGCAGCGGCGGTCGGGAACACGCCCTCGTCTGGAAGATCGCCCAAAGCCCTCTGGTGGACAAAGTCTACTGCGCTCCGGGTAACGCCGGGATCTGCCAGATGGCGGAGTGCGTCGATCTCCCCGTCTCCGACTTCGATGCGCTTCTTCGCTTTGCCCAGCGCAAGAGAATCGATCTCACCGTGGTCGGACCGGAAGCGCCGCTGGTAGCGGGCATTGCGGACTTGTTCCGCGCGCACGGCTTGTTGGTCTTTGGCCCGGACCGGCAAGCCGCCGAGATCGAGGGGAGCAAGGCATTCGCCAAGTACCTAATGGACCGTTACGGGGTCCCCACGGCCGACTGCGTGGTCTTCAGCGACCCTGAGGAAGCGCTGTCCTATGCACAGCGCGAGCCCTTGCCAATGGTTGTCAAAGCGGACGGCCTGGCCGCGGGCAAGGGCTCCATCGTCTGTAGGACGCGTCAGGAAGCCGTGCAGGCTGTCCAGCAGATCATGGTCGATCGGATATTCGGTGAGGCCGGTTCGAAGGTGGTGATCGAGGAGTACCTCGAAGGGGAAGAAGCTAGCATTCTCGCCATCACCGATGGGGAACGAATGGTGATCCTGCCTCCATCCCAGGACCACAAACCCATCTACGACGGAGATAAGGGCCCCAACACCGGCGGGATGGGGGCCTATTGCCCTGCTCCTGTGGTGGACCGGACCGTTCTGGAGCGCGTGCGCATCGAGATCCTGGAACCCACCATCCGAGGTATGGCTCAGGAGGGAAGACCCTATCGGGGCTGCCTGTACGCGGGCCTGATGATCACCTCAGAGGGCCCGAAAGTGGTCGAATTCAACTGCCGCTTCGGCGATCCGGAGACCCAGGCGGTGCTACCTGCAATCGACGAAGACTTGGTCCCGCTCCTGCAAGGAGCGGCAGCGGGAAATCTGCCGACTCAGGGGGTCCTGGAAGCAAAGCGTTGGGCCGTGTGTGTGGTCATGGCGTCAGGGGGGTACCCAGGTCCCTATGAGAAGGGGAAGGTCATTCATGGCCTCGACCGGAGCTTCCCCAATGACGTGATCATCTTCCACGCAGGCACGAGGCGGGAAAAGGACCAACTTCTCACCGATGGTGGCAGGGTCCTGGGCGTAACCGGTCTTGGCTCTTCCGTCACCGAAGCCATCGAGCGGGCGTACTGGGCGGTGGGCAAGATTGCCTTCGATGGCGCCTACTACCGGAAGGACATCGGGCAGAAGGCCGTGCGTCGACTTCAGAACATGGCTCGCAACCGGAGGGCGTGATGCGAATTCTCGTAACGGGAGGCGCAGGATTCATCGGCTCGCATGTGGTGGACGCGTACATCGAGCAGGGGCACGAGGTCCACGTGGTGGACAATCTTTCGACCGGCCGCAGGGAAAATCTCCACCCGCGGGCGATCTTCCACCTGCTGGACATTCGGGACCCGGCAATCACCGACTTCGTGGCGGAGGGAGGGTTCGACGTCCTGAATCACCACGCCGCCCAAATGGACGTCCGACGATCGGTAGAGGACCCCGTTTACGACGCTGAGGTGAACGCGATCGGCACGCTGCGTCTTCTGGAGGGCGCCCGAAGAGGTGGGGTGCGAAAGGTCATCTTTGCTTCGACAGGGGGAGCGATCTACGGCGAGCAGGACTACTTCCCCGCCGATGAAGAGCATCCCTTGCGCCCCGTATCCCCCTACGGCGTAACCAAACTGATCGGGGAGAAGTACCTGCACTACTATCACTTCGTTCACGGCCTCTCTTACGTGGTCCTGCGCTACTCCAACGTGTACGGACCACGGCAGAGCCCGCACGGCGAAGCGGGGGTGATAGCTATTTTCGCCGAACGCCTTCTGCGAAACCAACAGCCCGTGATCAATGGGGACGGCCTCCAGACGCGCGACTTCGTCTACGTAGGCGACGTCGTTCGGGCTAACCTCATGGCTCTGGAATATGGCCCGACCGATGTTTTCAACATCGGCACTGGGATCGAGACGGACGTGAACACCATTTTCTACAAACTGCGGGAGCTCACGGGATCGCCGATGCCCGAGAAACACGGGCCTGCCAAGGCAGGGGAACAGCGGCGCAGCGTGCTGGATATCGCCAAGGCCCGCAGGGTCCTGGGCTGGGAACCCCAGGTCTCGCTGGACGAGGGACTGCGAAAGACGGTCGAGTATTTCCGCGCGCGCCTTGCGGAGGCGGCGTCTTAGCTGAGTCTGCATTCGAGGAGCCGTGTCGGTGGGACCGAATCCGGACGACAGACTCGAGCCCGAAGAGGCCGAGGCGCTGGTGGAAGTAGGGCTGCGTCGGGAGCTTCCCCCCGCCCTCACGCGTCACGACTTCGAGCGCGAGTTCGGGTTGGTGGGTCGCTCTCGTCCCATGCTGCAGCTCTACGAGACCATCGAGCAGGTGGCCCCGACGGACATTAGCGTGCTCATCATTGGCGAGAGCGGCTCGGGCAAGGAGCTCGTGGCGCGGGCCATCCATGGCCTCTCCCACCGTCGCTACGGTCCCCTGATCATCGTGAACTGCGGCGCCATCCCGGAAGGCATCATCGAATCGGAGTTGTTCGGGCACGAGAGAGGCGCATTCACGGGCGCCGTCGGTACCCGCAAGGGCTATTTCGAGGCGGCCGACGGCGGCACCATCTTCCTCGATGAGATCGGAGAAATGCCCCTCTCAACCCAGGTGAAAGTCCTGCGTGTGCTCGAGGGCAAGGAGTTCATGCGCGTCGGCAGCACGCAGGTACGCCGCGTCGATGTGCGGGTCATCGCCGCCACGAATCGGGACCTCTGGGAACGGGTGGAACAGGGCGAGTTCCGAGAAGATCTCTACTATCGCCTGAATGCGGTGACCATTCGCGTGCCGCCTCTGCGGGAGCGCCCCGAGGACATTCCCCTCCTGGTGCGCAAGTTCACCCATGATTTCTGCCGGCAAAACCGCATTGAGTTCGAGGGCTTCACCGACGGTGCCATGCGCCTGCTGCAGGAGTACCCCTGGCCCGGCAATGTGCGGGAGCTAAAGAACCTGGTGGAAAGCGTGATCGTGCTGGAGCGCGGGCGCAAAGTCAACGAGCTGACCATCGCCCGCTACCTGAAATTGCCCAGCCCGGATCGCAAGACCCTCCCGGTCCGCATCGGTCGCCCCAAGGAGGAAGTCGAGCGGGAATTCCTCTACCGGGCCCTCTTGGACCTGAAGGCAGAAATCGGGCAATTGCGGGAGTTGATCCTCCAAAGGCTGACCCCCCTGCCCAGTTTGAACCCGTGGAGGGGATCGCCGGAAAATGACGTCCAGGTCACCGACGTACAGGCATCACCTGCCTCCTTTGACCGTGACATCTCCCTTGAGGAGATGGAGAAGGAACTGATTGCCCGCACTCTGCAGCGATACGGCGGCAATCGCCGGCGAGCCGCCAAAGCCCTGAAGATCAGCGAGCGGACGCTGTACCGGAAGATCAAAGAGTACCAGCTACCCTACTGATCGGATTTCGCTGATGTCGAGGAAGAGAAGGAAGCGGATCGCAAAGCTGCTTTTCTTGCTCTCCGCTGTGGCGGCAGCGGAAGGGTGCGGTATCTATACCTTCTCCGGTTCCTTGCCTCGCTACCTGCATACCGTCGCCATCCCCCTCTTCGACGACCGCACTTCCGAGTTCGGGATCAAGGAGGACCTGACCGACGCCCTTGTCGAGCAGTTCACGCGCGACAACATTCTGACGGTGACCAAGGACGAGCGAAGCGCCGACTCCATCCTTCACGGGACCATCCTCCGGGTGGAGGACCGGCCGGGCCAGTTCGACGCGGAGGAGAGGGTCCGGGAGATTCGGGTGTACATCACCTGCCAGGTCCGGTTCGAGGACCGCGTGAAGCGGCGAGTGCTGTGGGAGGGCGTAGTCTCCCAGTGGGGCGCCTATGATCCCGACACCGAAGGCCCCCAGGGACGTGTGCAGGCCCTCCGGGAAGCTCTACGGAAGTTAGCTGAGGATATCGTGAACAAGATTGTGTCCACCTGGTGAACGAGACGCGAGTT
Source organism: candidate division KSB1 bacterium (assembly GCA_034506315.1). Classification (GTDB taxonomy): domain Bacteria; phylum Zhuqueibacterota; class Zhuqueibacteria; order Oleimicrobiales; family Geothermoviventaceae; genus Zestofontihabitans. The sequence continues at coordinate 22,918 of JAPDPT010000017.1, forward strand.
TGCAGAAGGCCTTACCCGCGAGGTGGGGAAATGACACCTGAGGAAACCCGCTCGTTGGAGCTACGCGTGCAGGACAATCCAGCCTCCACGCTCTTCGCCCGTCTGGCCCACCATTACTGTGAGCTGGGACGACTGGACGAAGCCATTGACCTCTGCCGGCGAGGCCTCGAACACCACCCCGGGTACGCAACGGCATACATCATCCTGGCCAAGGCGTACCGGAAGAAAGGCGAGCTCGAGGCCGCGGAAGCAGCCCTGAACAAAGCGCTGGAACTTGAGCCGCACAACCCGGTGGCCCTCGGTCTCCTGGCCCAGCTTTTCCGCGCCCACCGAGCCTTTTCGAAGGCTAGAGAGCAGTACGAGACGATCCTCAGACTCGATCCCCTAGACGAGGTGGCCAGGCTGGAGCTGGAGAGCCTTCGAAGCTTGGAAGAGGAGACGGCACCCCCGGTCGATCAGCGTTCAGTACCCCCGCCACCGGAAACGACGCCTTCCTTCGTCCCGCAGCCAGAAGAGGAAGTCCGTGAGCTGGCGGAGGAGGAGGTTGAGGAAGTCATCGACGAGATCTTTGAGACGGGCGTTCCCAGCGGGCAAAGCTTCGAGCCCGAGGTAGAGCTGGAGGAGTGGGAGGAGGCTCCGCCCCAGCCCTTTGAAGAGACCAGCTCCCCCGAGGACGAGCTAAGAGAGATATTCGGGCTCGAGGAGGAGGAAGAGAAAACCGTCGCCCCTCCGGCGCCGGAACCCCCACCTGCCCCTACCCCGCAAGCAACGCAGGAGCCTACGCCTTCTGCACCGGGAACTCCTCCCCGCCGATCGACTCTTGTGACCCCAACACTGGGAGAGATTTACGCCGCCCAGGGCCAGTACGCAAAAGCTATTGGCGTCTTCCAGGTGCTGAAGGAGCGCGATCCAGACAATCCTGAATGGGACCGCAAGATTGAAATGCTGAAGCGCAAGATGCTCGAGGCCGGGGGTAGCGAAGACTGAAGGCGAGGTTTTCCTGCGCGCAGCCCGCTCTACGGTCCCGGGAAGCGAAAAGCTGGGGTTTGACAGGACAGTCCCGCTCCCGGACAGATCAGAGGGAATGGCAGTGGCAGGTGGGACTCCGCGGCTCACCGTAGTGGTGGTCACCTACAACTCCGCTCCCCACGTAGAAGGCTGCCTTTCCTCTCTGGCGCGCGCGGCGGAAGGATTCCAGACTTGGGTCCGCATCGTCGACAATGCCTCCGGCGACCGCACGGCCGAAATTGCCGAGAAGGTGGCTCACACGCTCCAGAGACCTTCGCTTCGGTTCGAGCTGGTTCGAGCAGACTCGAACCTGGGCTTCACCCGAGCCATGAACCTGGCTTTGGCGGGGACGGAGGCTGAGTTTTTCCTTTGGCTAAACCCCGACGTCCGGGTGGAACAGGATTGCCTCCGAATCCTCCGCGACGTGCTGGAAAAGGACCCTCGCTGTGGGGCCGTCGCGCCTCAGCTACGCAACCCGGATGGAACAGTTCAACCGTCCTGCCGGAGGTTCCCCCGCCACAGGGATCTATTCTTTGAGCTTTTCGGTCTGTCGCGACTTTTCCCTCGCTCGCCATTTTTCGCTGCCTGGAAGATGGGCGACTTTGACCACCGGCACCCTGCCCTTGTGGATCAGCCGCAGGGAGCATGCCTGCTGATGCGCGGCGAGGCCGTCCGCGACGTGGGGCCCCTGGACGAACGCTTCGTCATGTTTTTCAGCGACGTGGACTACTGCCGCCGCCTCTACCAGGCCGGTTGGCATATCCGTTTCGAACCAGCGGCTCGTGCTACCCACGAAAAGGGAGCAAGCGTCCGCCAGAACCGTCGGGCGATGATCCGCCTCTCCCACGCGGACTTCGCCCGCTACTTTGACAAGTGGTACCCATCGGTCGCCTACCGACCGGTCAACCTGCTGGCTCGGGTCGCGCTTCAGGCAGCCCTTCCCTTCCGGCTTCTCACCCTGCCCAGCGGTCGGTAGTGATCGCGGTCAGCCTCTGCGCAGCGGCATCGGAGATCCGGGGGCATCTGGGTTAGCCGAGACTGAACCATGCATCGGGCAAGAACACGCCAAGGCGGCAACTTCGGGATACCTTCCGGCGCGCTCGTCGTGTCGCTCCTGTGCACAGCGTTTCTCCTGACGCGCGAGGCCCAAGCCCAGCTACAGGTAGAAGAGGTCCTCTGCAGGCTGAGGAATGTGATCAACCCTCAGAGGCTACCCAAGGCCGGCGTCCTGACAGGGTACGCCCGGCTCGACGAGGTCCTCTCCCGCTTCCAGGTTGCCCAGGTGGAGCGAATCCCCGCCTTCGACATAGTCGGCCGAGGGGACGTTCCCCCCTTAGTCAAATTCGGCTTCCGCGGGCCTGTGGATTTCGATTCTCTTAGCACGGCTCTCCTGGAGGCGGGGGTTGTCGAATACGTCAGCCCCAACCACGTCTACCGCCTGACCTACATTCCCAATGATTCGGCCTTCTACGCTCAGTGGGTACCTCAGAAGCTCCGCCTGCCGCAGGTTTGGGATAGAGTGCGAGGATCGCCCGAGGTCGTGGTCGGGATCATTGACACGGGGGTGGATCCCTATCATCCCGATCTTGTGGACGCTATCTGGGTAAACCCGGGCGAGGACCTGAACGGCGACGGACGCTTCTCTCCCGATGATCTCAATGGGCGGGACGACGACGCCAACGGGCTTGTTGACGACGTTTGGGGCTGGGACTTTGTCGACGCGCCCCGGCTTCCCGACGCAGGCGACTATCGCACACCCGACAACGAACCCATGGACGAACACGGACACGGGACCGCCGTAGCAGGGATCATCGGGGCCACGGGGAATAACCGCATCGGAATCGCGGGCGTAGCCCATGGATCCAAGCTGATGATCCTGAGAGCGGGCACCGCCCGTGGCTACCTGGAGGAGGACGACGTCGCGGCGGCCATCTTCTACGCCGTGGACAAGGGGGCCCGCATCGTGAACATGAGCTTTGGAGACACTGAGGAAGCGCCTTTCCTCCGAGACGTGGTCGTCTACGCCTATCGGCAAGGGGTCACCTTAGTGGCTTCAGCGGGCAACAGTGGCGACGACACGCCGCACTTCCCGGCAGCTCTGTCCGAGACGTTTAGTGTCGGGGCGACCTCGGAGTCCGACGAAGTGGCCCCCTTTTCCAGCGCTTCGGAGACCATTGATTTTGTCGCCCCCGGGGTCTCGGTACTCAGCACCTCCTTGGGGGGAGGGTACGAACGTTTCACCGGGACTTCGGCGTCCGCCCCGGTTGTGTCCGGGATCTGTGCTCTACTGCTGGCGGCCGAGCCGTCGCTCCAACCGGAACAGCTCCGGGCGAGACTCGCCGCCTCCGCAAAGGACATTTGGCTTCCCGGCTGGGATCGCCGCTCCGGCGCCGGCCGTGTAGATCCGTGGAACGCCCTTGACCTTAGACATGAGCTGTACGCCCAGCTCCAGAAGCCCTGCTCCCAATGCGCCGTGGGCGAAATGCACGAGGCGATCGTCGGAACAGCTTCCGGACCGGGCTTCGTCTCGTACGCGTTGCTCCTTGGACCTGCCGGGGTCTCTGACCAGTGGGACACCCTCGCCTCCTCCACGCGCAGAGTGGTGGACGATGTCCTGGCCACCTGGCAACCGGGTCTCTTGCCAGAAGGGTCGTACGTACTTAGGTTGGTCGTAAAGGGATTTGACGAAGTCCGCCTTGAAGACCGTGTTCCCATTCTGATCGACCGCTCGGCGCCGGTCATCAGCGACCTTCAGACAGAAGCCCTCTACGACGCACAGTGGCCAGCGGTGCTCATCTCCTTTCGTACCAGCGATCCCGCCCACGCCGCGGTCGAATGGCGGGTACCCGAAGAGGCAATTTGGGAAACAATGGCCCTTCCGTATGTAGGCATCGACCACCATGCGCTCCTACGCCGGCAAGGGTGGAGCCCGGAACTGGAGTACCGGGTTCTGGCGCGGAACGATCGTGGATTGGCTGGCGCGCATCCCCCAGGGGACGAAGGCCTTCGCTACCGTTTTGAGGCCGAGACACTGGCTACCGACTGGCTCACGGAAACCCTCCCGCCTCTTCCGGCAGGGTTCCTGTGCCCGGCCCCTACCGACGTCAATGGGAACGGGCGCCCGGAGGTGGCGGTCACCCCCCAGACGGCACAGGGGTGGGGCAAGCTCCAGGTCTACGAATGGGACGGAGCGGCCTGGCAGCTGGTCGGAACGACCGACCGTCCCTGGCTGGCCCGGGATGCCGCCGACGTGAACGGCGACGGGCGCCTTGAGCTCCTGGTCGGATGGGGTCCGCAATCCGGCCTCCTGGCTTTTTCGCCCGCCGAGCGAAAACTGCGGGAGATCTGGACCTATGAAGACGATTTCTGGGCCGCGCGCTTCGTCGATTTTGATCGAGACGGCGTCCCAGAGATCGCCGCTCGATGGCGCGGCGAATGGTCCCTCTGGGAAAAGAACTGGGACTCAGGCTTCACCTTCGTCCTGCATCTGCCCAACCGGAGCCCGGGCGACAATGCCTGGGGAGCTCCAAGCCTCGGACACGGAGACTCGGACGGAGACGGTCGGAGCGAAATCGCCTTCGCGGACGAAGACGGCGACCTCATGGTCTACGAGTCGAACGGCGACGCCCCTCCTACGCTCATCTTCCAGCATCGAGCTCCTTTGGGTGGGTCTTCCGGTTTCGTCGGCATGGCCGACCTGGACGGGGACGGCCTGGACGAGCTCATCGTAGGAGGTCATTCAACCGAAGCCGTCAATTACGAACACCAGTTCGACACGCGCCGCTGGATCTATCGGGTCCTGCGCTTCGTCCCGGGGCAAGGCTACGAACTGTGGCGCGAGTGGCACTTTCTCGGCTACCTGGACGACCAGGGCTTCCAGAGCCACCTCGGTTTCGCTCCGCTCGATCCCAACGGCCCCAGGGACGCACTTATCGGAAGTGCTCCCGATCTCTACGTTGTGCATTTCGAGAGCGGGCTCGGAGGCCCCACCCCTGTTGCCCACCTTCCGGACGTCAGCTCCAACGCCTCACCGGTAGCGGACTATGACGGCGACGGCCTTCCAGAGATGGCCTTAGGATGCCGTGGGCAAACGCGCTTCTTCCAGCGGAGCGACCTTTCCATCTCTCCCCCAGCCCCTTTGCGTGCTCGCGCGGTGGCGCAGGACGAACGCTCCGTGCAGCTTTCGTGGGAGCCGGTGCGCAGCGCACATCGCTACGAGGTCGTCCGACAGGACAATGGGAGCCCAGACACCCTGGCCCTCGTGCCGACCCCGAGTTTCACCGACACCTCCGTCTCTCCCGGGGTGACCTACCGCTATTGCGTTCGAGCTATTGACGCCTCCGGACGTGCCAGCCCCTGGACAATGACCAATCTCGTTAGCCCGCATCGGCCGCCCCGCCTGGCGGGCGGGGAACAGGAGGGAGAGTCGTCCATCTGGATCCGCTTCACAGAACCGATGGGCATCGAGTGCCTGGACCCGAGTCACTATTTGGCGTACGAGGACGGCGGTACGGAGTGCCTGCTGTCGAGTGTCGCGCGTGGGCCCAAGCTCAACGAGGTGCTTCTGTCCTTCCGAATCCCTTTCGTTCGGCCGAAGAAGCTCCAAGTCGTCGTGCGCGACCTGGCCGACAGCAGCGGAACGCCTCTCCGCCCGAACCCAGACACCCTGGCGGTCGCTGTATCCGCCAGCCAGAGCGCCCCGTACGTAGTCGAGGCGCTCCGCCTGTCGCCTACGGAGTTGCTCCTGCGCTTCAGCGAACCCATACGAACCGACGAGCTGGAAGACCCCAGCAACTACCGGATCCTTCCCTCCGGCCGTGTCGTACGGGCAGAGGCGCAAGAGGAAGGTCGAGCGGTCCTCTTGACCCTGTCAAAGGAAGCCACTCTCCTGCCCCTCGGCAAAACGTACCGGGTGGAGGTTGGAAACGTCCACAGTCGGTCCGGGGTGCGGATTCGCGCGGGGATCGGGGACCGGGTGGACTTGCGCTTCGAAGCGATGGACCTCTCGGAAATGGTCGTGTACCCGAACCCGTGGCGTCCAGACATTGGAACCGGGACGATCACATTCGGCGGGCTCCCCCGCGGCACGGAGGTCACAATCCTGGACAGCTCCGGCCGCACGCTGCGCAGACTCAGGGTTGACCGCGAGGGAGGCGGCGTGTCCTGGAACCTGACTTCCGAATCCGGCGAACCGGTCGCTGCCGGGATCTATCTTTTCCTCGTACGCAACGATCGAGAGCAAAGGGTCGGGAAATTCGCCGTCGTACGCTGACCTCAAATGTTGAAGGTAGCCATTACAGGTTCAATCGGCTCCGGTAAAACGGAGGTGTGCCGCATCCTGGAGCGGATGGGCTGGCCTGTGCTGGATGCCGACTCCATCGCACGGGATCTGGTTGACGAGGATCGTGAGATACGGGAAAGGCTACTCGAACGTTTCGGTCCAGCCTATTTCGACGACGAAGGCAGACTCAAGCGCAGGGAACTCGGCCAGCTCGTGTTCGCCGATCCGGCCGCGCTCCACGACCTTAATGCCATCGTCCACCCGGCCTTGCGCCAGGCCATCGGTGAGAAGCTGGAACAACTGGAAGCGCAACGCCACAAATGGGCATTCGTCGAGGCGGCCGTGCTGTTTGAGGCAAAGATGGAGAACCTCTTCGACGTGGTCGCGGTGGTCGTATCAGACCTCACCCTGGCCGTGCAGCGCACCGCTCAGCGTCTAAGAATCCCTGAGGAAGAGGCCTGGAACCGCTACCGTTCTCAGATACCGGTGGAGGAAAAGATCCGACGCGCTGACTATGTCATCCGGAACGACGGGAGTCTGCGCGATCTCGAGCAGGCTGTCCAGGACTTCCTGGCCTGGCTCAAGAGCAGGGGCAGGTAGGCCTCGATGCGAAGCGGCGTGGCAGGAAAAGGGGGTTTCTAAGCAGTCAGCCGTGCGAAAGCAAAGGGGTAGGGCCCTGGATCAATGGGGGGTCGACTCGGTGCGCTCCGCTCTCTTCCTGGCGATAAACCCCACGCAGCAGAATTCCGCGCACGCGGTGCAGCGGAAGAACCATCCCGACGAATCGTTGGCGGGACGAACCTCAAAGTCTTCCGGAGAGGGGCGTTCGCCCGGCAGTGCGCGCGGGCAGCAGCCGGCCATGATCTCCAGCAGTTCCGCAACTTCCCCGGGGTACGGGACCTCGTGTCCCTTCTTTTCGCTCGTCATTGCTCCCGAGTCTTGGCCAAACCGTACTTCGCAGCGGAGGGCGTCCGGAGAGCGGTCTCACCCCATGCCGAGAAGGGTTCACTGGAGCAACGGCGCTGACTCGCGCTTCGCCCTCGTGTCCGGTCGAGACAACAGGTGGACAAGCCCGACGCCGTAATCCTCTCAACCCAGTATGGAGGAGAATCGCCCACAAGAGGACGTTGCAGGTTGCCCCTTGCGAGGGTCCCTGGTTCTCCGTGCGGGAGAGTGGTTCTTCCGCCGTCCCGCCGTGCTCCTATTCATATCCCTTGCCTTGGGCACTTTAAGCCACAGGCTTCCTTTGTGGGTTTCTCTGCCCAGCGCGCTGATGCTCGTTCTACTCTTCCTCTGTTCGCACTCCCAGGGCCGCCAGCTCTGGCCCGAGCTGTTCCTTCTGCTTGCGGTCCTGCTGGCCGCGTCGGCTCGCACCCACGCCCGACTCTCCGTGCTGTGTTCCGATCCCCTTTTTGTCCTCTCCCGTCGAGGTGCCGAGGCGCTGCTGTTCGGCTACGTAGCCGACGAGCCCCAGTGGTTCCCCGACGGACATCGGCAATTTTGCCTGCGAGTTGAGCGTCTGTTTGTCCCCGGCGATGTCCTCCGGACAAGCCGGTCCCGTGTTCTCGTCCTTGTAAGCCCTGATCTTGGTCTTCCGATCCACGCCGGAGACCGCCTGGTCCTTCGCGGCCAGCTGCTTCCCATCCGACCGAAACGGAACCCGGGCGACTTCGACCACCGAAGGTACTGGTTGGCCGAAGGAGTCGTGGCGCATCTGACGGTGGGTTCGGAGATCCAGATAGCCCCTCTCCCGGGCAAGGGGGGACCCTGGCTTGTCCGCAGCGTTACGGCGCCCGTTCAGCGCTGGGCAGCCACGGAGCTCTACCGGCGTCTTCCCCTGCGAGAAGCTGGCCTGTTGGAAGCCCTGCTTCTCGGACGGCGGGCTATGATTGAGCCAGCTCTACGAGAAGGCTTCGCGGACCTTGGGGTTGTCCACATCTTGGCTGTCTCGGGGCTTCATGTTGGGTACGTGGCTGCTGGCGTAATGGTTCTTCTCTCGGTGTTTCGGGTTCCCTGGCGCGTCAGGTGGCCGCTCCTTCTGGTCGCCCTCTTTCTGTACTCCGTGTTGACGGGATCAAAGCCTCCTGTGGTCCGCGCTTTTCTTATGGCAAGCGCTGTGATCCTCGCAGAGGCTTTCCAGGAACGCTACGACCTAATGAACGGACTGGCTCTGGCCGGTTGCGTCATTCTCCTCCGCAACCCCCTCGCGCTGTATCAGGTGGGCTTTCTTCTGTCGTTCGGGGCGGTTATGGGGATTGGTCTGGCCTATCCCAGAATTCGTGCCTGGGCCCCGCCTGGCTGGTTGAAGTCGCCCCTCACGCGCGGAGTTTGGGAGCTAACCGCCGTCTCGCTCGCCGCTCAGTTCGGCACCTTGCCGATTACGCTGATCTACTTTGGTCGCTTACCCTTGTGGGGAGCTGTAGCCAACGTTGTGGTAGTTCCCCTCACGGGAGTTATTGTGTCGCTCGGTTTTCTCACGCTTCTCGTCACCGCTTTTTCCTCGGCCCTCGGGGATCTATTGGCTTCCTCTTGCTGGAAGAGTTTGACCATACTGGAAGGGTTTGTAACTTTGGCGAGGCAGACAGGCCTGGGCTCGCTGGCCGTGGGTCACGCTCCGGTGCCAGCCGTGGTCGCGGCGTGGGCGCTCTCCCTGGCGGTCCTGCTGAGTCCATCGGTCCTCCAACGCGTGCGCGTAGGCCTGTTCGGATCTTTGGCTCTTGCGAACCTTTTGGTCTGGGAAGGAGCGATTTGCCCGAAGCCGGCAACCGATCTCCTCTTCTTGGACGTCGGGGTAGGAGATGCCGCGCTCGTCCGCTTTCCGAACGGCAAGGTCCTCGTGGTGGACGCGGGAGACGTCTCCCCCGCTTTTGACAGCGGGAAAGAGGTCGTCATTCCTGTGCTGCGACGTCTCGGCGTGCGAAAAGTGGATGTGGTCGTCGCTACCCACGCTCATCAGGATCACGTAGGTGGCCTGGCGTCTGTGCTTCGCACCATTCCGGTCAGACGGATCGTATGGAGTGGCTACCAAAGTGATATGCCGGCGTGGAGACAGGTAGTATCCGTTGCCGATAGCTTACAAATCCCCCTCGTTCGTCGCTGCGCGGGCGATACGATCGGGGGCTTCGAGCCGGCTGTCGTTGCGGTCCTGGGCCCGGATTGTAGGAACCAGCCGACAAACCCCAACGATGCTTCGCTCGTGCTGCTCCTTCACTGCCAAGGGAAACGGATCCTGCTTGCCGGCGACATCGAGGAAGAAGGGGAAAGGGCGGTCCTTCGATACGCGCCCGTTCTCCGTTGTAGCGTGCTCAAGGTGGCCCACCATGGGAGCCCCCGATCTTCGGGGGAAGGATTCCTGCAGGCCACGCAGCCTGAGATAGGGATCATCTCGGCGAGTCAATTCAACCGTTTTGGCTTCCCATCGGCCGCCGTGGTGGAACGACTACAAGGAAGGGGATGCGAAGTCTTGCAGACCGGAAAGGAAGGTGCAGTCTGGCTGAGGTTGCGGGGAGGTACACTTACCCGTGTTCGTTGGTAACCGATCTTGCCCACCAAGCGTGGAGGAGCTATGAACGACCGAGAAAAGCTGCTGGAGAGGATCCTTGACTGTGGGGTGACCGCCATTGTAAGGGTGGATTCTGCTCAGGGCCTGCTCCCTGTCGTCGAGGCCCTTCAGCGCGGCGGCGTGAATGTGGTTGAGATCACCATGACGACCCCGAACGCATTGGAGATCATACGGGAGACCCGCTCCCGCTTCGGTGATCAGGTCCTCCTCGGCGCGGGAACCGTCCTGGACGCGGAGACCGCGCGCGCGGCCATCCTCGCGGGCGCCGATTTCATCGTCAGCCCGATCACAGACGAGGCGACCATTCGCCTGGTTCACCGTTACTCCAAGGTCGTAATGCCCGGAGCGTTTACTCCCACCGAAGTGGTGCGAGCTTGGGAGCTCGGAGCGGATGTGGTCAAGATCTTCCCCACCTCCTCCGTGGGTCCGGAATACATTCGTGATCTGAAAGGGCCCTTGCCCCATGTCCGGATGATCCCCACCGGAGGGGTGAGTTTGGAGACCGCGGCGGCGTTCTTACGAGCAGGCGCCTGCGCCCTTGCCGTCGGGGGAAATCTGGTGAAGAAGCAACTCGTGGCCGAGGGCCGCTACGACGAAATCACCGAACTGGCGAAGAAGTTCGTGCAGATCGTGCGGGAAGTAAGGGGCCGGTGAGGCATCAGGATCATGGCTGCGCCGGTGTGAGGCACCTCATGGCCAGAACTTTGTCAGCCAAACGGATGTCGAGGCTCTTCTCGAGCGTGCGACCTCCAGGTGCAACCAGGTGCGCAAGACAGGTTCCCGAGGGCCGATTTGCCCGGCGCTGATCTGCGAGCCGAGGCGAACGTGACAGAGCAGGAGCGACAGAGGCTGTTGACTCTCAGCGGGTTCGAACGCCCCTTCTGGCAGAGGGGGCTCCTGGTCGCCGGCGTCGATGAGGCGGGTCGAGGTCCCCTCGCTGGACCCGTCGTGGCCGCTGCGGTCGTGCTCCCCGCCGAGCCCCTCATCGCCGGTATCGACGATTCCAAGCAGTTGGCACCGGAGGTACGTGAGGAGCTTTACGAGCGAATCGTGCGCCAGGCGATCGCGGTGTCCATCGGAAGGGCAGAACCATGGGAGATTGACCGACTGAATATACTCAGGGCCACCTGCTTGGCGATCTCGCGGGCTATCGGCGGCCTTCCTCCGATCTGTCTGCACGTGTTCGTGGACGGTCTCTTGGTGCCCGGACTCCCCTACCCGCAGACGGCGCTGGTTCACGGTGACGCACGTTGCTATTCCGTTGCGGCCGCCTCCATCGTCGCGAAGGTGACCAGGGATCGCCTGATGGCCCAGCTGGACCGGGAGTACCCGGGGTATGGCTTCGCCAGGCACAAGGGTTACGCGACGCCCGAACACGTCAGAGCCATCCAATCCTTAGGCCTCTGCCCCCTGCACCGCAGGAGTTTCCGTGTACCTGAGAACCTGCGTGGGCGATACCGCTGCGGGTAACAAGCGGTGTCGGCTCCGCTGGAATGCTCCTCCTCACGGTCGGACCTCAGGGAGTTCTCGGGGCAGACAGTGACAAACGGCGCCGGGCAGGGGCTGGTGGGCCGCGCCGTTGCGACCTCGTCCCCGATCCGAAGGCTCAATCGCGCTGGATGTACAGAAGATCCCGCCAGCGCGAGAGGGGAAAAGGCACGAACCCGGGCACGGCAAGCCCCGCGGCAGCGAAAGGCGCCGGCATCTCCGGATCGTGAATCGCGAGCAGGCTCCCCAGTGTGAGGTCTGCGAAGGCTCGAGCGGAAAAACGGATGTCTCTCCTCCGTCAGGCATTTCACAGCAGCGACAAGGTGTATCGCCCATGACCAGCACACGGCGCTCGCGGGGTCTGCGGGGCGAGGAAATCGCCGCGCGGCACCTCCTGGCCAACGGATGGCAGATCGTGGCCCGCAACGTGCGCCTGGGACGATACGAGATCGACCTGATCGCTCGTGAGGGCAATACACTGGTGTTCGTGGAGGTAAAGACTGCCTCCGGACCGCGTTTCGGATCCCCTGAGGATTGGATCACCCCACGAAAGCGGCGCTCCCTGGTGCGGGCTGCACTGCGCTACCTCGCAGAGCACGGACTGGAAAACATCGACTGCCGCTTCGACGTTGTGGCGATTGAACGAGGGGCGAGAAGCACTCGGTTGCGACACTATCGGGGCGCGTTCTCGCCGGAGCCGGGAGATCTCCCAGTCTGAAGGGGGCCGGGCCTGGCTTCCGGAAAGACCGCTTGGCAGCCGATCCTCTCGGCTTGAACGCCGGGGGGATGGCGCGGCTGAGCTCTTGGAGCCTGGTACGGCAAGGTCCGGGGACCAGGCACTCTTTCTACCAAGGTCTTCCACCAGTGCCCGGGCCAGCGCGGGGAGGATACCGTGTCTTGCAACGCCGAGGGACGCAGATTCAGAGAAACTGCTCCCGCGCGCGTTCCCTCGCAAGGCCAAGGACCGCAGAGGACACGCGCGGAACGGCATCTGCTCACTCCCGCTGCTCGTTTGTTGCCACCGCAGACCGAGTTCAGGACGGGGGGAACGGGCAGGCGGCGGAGCGAGAACGAGCTCCCGCCGGAGCGGGAGCTTCCACTTGTTTTTTCCCGCGCGCACAGCTATCTTGGCGCGGTTACAGGAGCGTGGGTGCGCGCAAAGAGCACCGTCCGAGGGATACGGCTGGTCGATGAAGGCAGAGGGAAGGGGCGGCAGGAACTGGAGTAGGGCGTGCGCGCGCGAAGGGCGCATCCGTGCGGGTGAGGCCACCACGATCCCGCCCCTCGGATTCAGATTCGGTCTCCTGGCGGGGGGAAGCAGAAGCATCTTCTCGGCGCTGGGTCCTCGTTTTACCTCGCCGTCCAAGGGGAAAACAACGCCCGACGCGGGCCAGAGTGCGGCCCACTGTTTTCCTTCCCTGCGGAGTGCGAGAGCCGGGGCGGGACCAAGAGGCAGCCAGATTAAAAGAACCAGGCCAACCCTCGTACGAAAAAGTCCACGCACGCTGCAGGGGACGCTGGCTACCCACCCCCAATCGCTCGTTCGTATCCTGCCACGGGCTCCGCTTGTGGGAGCTCGGACTATTCGATCTACCCGGATCCGTCGTCCGAAACCTTTTCCCCTCGCGGCGGGGCTAGGGCGGCAACGCCCCCTCTTTCAGGGAGTGGCAAGTCTCACCGCTGCTTCTTTTTTGGGACGGGCCCGGACGCGGAGAGGCGGCCCCGTGACCGCCCACAATGGGGCCGTCGTAAACCCATGCCCGTCTTTTCCAGCGAGGGTTATCCTTCTCCGCTGCCATGCCAGGGACCTACTGTTTTCCATCCCGCACTGGACATCGCCGACCTCAGCCCCGCTGTACAGGGCACAGGGGACACTCAACCTTGGCGGGACCGAAAAGCCTGGTCCTTTCCCAAACCTTATCGCGACTCGATCGGCCAGGGCAGGTTTTTCGCTCACCGGAGCCCTTCGTCTTTGATGGTGTGACGCTACGCGGAGGACCTATGGCTCTGCTGGACAGGCTGGTTGCAACAACTCTCCCGATCGTTCCAAAACCGATTGTCCGCTACTTTTCCAGAAGATACATCGCGGGGGAGCGCCTGGAAGATGCCATTCGCGTGACCCGCCAGCTCAATCGCGAGGGGGCCATGGCCACGATCGACGTGCTCGGCGAGCACGTCTCCGACCCACGGCAGTGCGAAGAGGCCGTGCTTGCGTACGAAACAGTCCTCGACGCCATCGAGGCCGAAAAGCTGGACTCGAACATTTCGGTGAAACCCACACACATGGGGCTGAAAATCAGCTACGAGCTTTGCCTGAATAACCTCCGGCGCCTCGTGCGCAAGGCCGCCTCCCTCAACAACTTCGTCCGCATCGACATGGAGGACTCCACCTGCACGGCGGACACCATCCGTCTTTACCGACATCTCCGTCAGGAGTTCACGAACGTGGGCCTGGTCCTTCAAGCCTATCTCCGGCGATCCCATCAGGATATCGAAGACCTGTTAGCCCTCAAGCCAAACGTCCGCGTCTGCAAGGGCATCTACGTGGAGCCGCGAGAGATTGCGTACAAGGACAAGGAGATCATCCGGCGCAATTTCGCGTGGATGATGGAGACCTTGCTTCGCCATGGCTCGTACATCGGCATCGCCACCCACGACGAACGGCTTGTATGGGAAGGGTATCGATTGGTCCGGGAGTTCCGAGTCCCCCCTCAGCAGTACGAGTTTCAGATGCTTCTCGGAGTGGACGATCAGCTGCGGCGTATCATCCTGCGGGATGGACACCGGCTCCGGGTTTACGTTCCCTTCGGAAGGGAGTGGTACGCGTACTCCCTCCGCCGTCTGCGGGAGAATCCGCAGATCGCCGGCTACGTCTTCCGCGCCCTTTTCAGGCGGGATGGCCAAGCACCTGGCGCGAATTAGAGGCGATGGGCCTCGACGCGGTGCGGCCCTCACCCGAAACCGATTGCAGCCACGGAGGGAAGCAACCGTCACGGAGCACAACGGAGAGGGGTAAGACCGGGAAAGAGGTTCGGGAGGGAAGATGAGAAAGCGTGTGGCCCTGAAGATTCTCAGGTACCGGAACAGGCTTCGCTACCGCCGGGATCAGATCGAGAAGGCCAAGCGTGTCGCCGCTCGCCTGGGAATCGAGATCGCCGAACCAAAGAACACGTCGGGAGAACAAGGTTCTTCTCCCTCCATTGAGCTTCCCAGCGCGGGAGAAGGCCATGAGCAGCACTAAGACCGCGGGTCTGCCTTCCGCAGGGGAAGCCAGGTGAAGGACCTCCCCACCGTATCCGAGATCCGGAAAGCGCAGGTCCGGATCGCCCCCTACGTCTGGCAGACCCCTCTGCTGCGCGTCGGAAGCGTTCCCCTGTACTTGAAGATGGAGTGCTGGCAACGTACGGGGAGCTTCAAGGTTCGCGGCGCCTTCTCGAAGCTGCTGACGCTGAGCAAGGAAGAGCTGGCTCGAGGTCTGGTGACCGCCTCCGCAGGGAATCACGGTATCGGCGTGGCGGAAGCGGCAAGGTCCCTGGGAACAACCTGCCACGTGTTTGTCCCGCTTAGCGCCGCTCGTGCCAAGATCCGGAGCCTGGAAGAGTTGGGCGCGCTGTTGCATTTCGCGGGACGGGATTACGACGAATGCGAGGAGGAGGCCCGCCGCTGGGCGCGGGACCACAATGCCCTCTTTGTGCACGCCTTTGACGACCTCGAGGTCATCGCCGGTCAGGGGACCGTGGGCCTGGAAATGATCGAGCAGATGGACGACGGGGTACGTACCCTCTTTGTCCCGGTCGGCGGCGGTGGCTTAATCGCCGGTGTGGCGAGTGCGTTCCGGGGACTGCGGCCCGACGTGCGTATTATCGGGGTGCAGCCGGAGGCCAGTCCCGCTATGCTTCGTGCGCTGGAGGCGGGCCACGTTGTCGAAACGCCCTGCGGCGAGACCCTCGCCGACGGCCTAGCCGGCAGGTTCGTCTCCGAAAGGACTCTCCGCGCTTGTCAGCGGTGGGTCGACGGCATCGTTCTCGTGAGCGAGAAGGAAATCCGTGCCGCCGTCTTTTGGCTCTTAGACACCGTGCACACGGTGGGCGAGGGGTCGGCAGTCGTGGGCATTGCCGCAGCCCTGCGAGGTAAAGAACCCGAACCCTACGCTACGATCGTCACCGGAAGGAACATCGACGCTCAGCTCCTCTGCCGCATCCTGAGGGAGGAAACGAATGCCTGAGTACACAGCTGATTTGCGGGTCAACGGCCAGTCGATCCCCCTGAACGAGTTTGTCAATCGACTCCTCTCGAACATCATTTGCGCCATGGTGGCAAGTCTGAAAGGGACGTCGGAGCCCAAGATAATCGAGATTCGCGTGGAGCTACGGGGAAGCGATCAGTAGCCTACCCCCCACCCGCACACCTTGGTCCGGGCCTCACGGCCGGAGAGGCACTTCCTTGCCGCGCCGCTTCCTTCGAGGCTCGGTTCCGCCGAAGATGGGAGTAGCGGGCGAAGAGGGCCAGGGGATCTAATCTTGCATCCCATTACGTTGGAGAGCTGAAGATGGACATGTCCCGTAAGGAGTTCTTGGAAGTCCTCGGCAAGGGCGCCTTGCTCGCTGCCGGGGGCACGCACTTGCTCCCTCCAGCTTCTGGTCCACCGGCGGATCGCTCCCACCCGGGGTTTGTCCTCCGATACCGACCGCTTCGCCTCGAGCTGAAACATGCCTGGACCCTCAGCCGAGGGACCAGCCACTTCAAGGAGAATGTGTTCGTCGAGCTGGAGTGCGACGGGGTAGTGGGGCTTGGAGAGGCCGCGCACAACGTCCGCTACGGCGAAAGCCTGGAATCGACCCAGCAGGCGCTGGAGCAGGCGCGACCCCTCCTGGAGCGCGCCGACCCGTGGGTATTTGTGGACACACAGCTGGCCCTCAGACAGCACATTCAGGGTCAGAACGCGGCCAAGGCGGCCTTGGACATGGCAATGCTCGATTGGGTCGGTAAGAAACTCGGTGTACCCCTATACAGGTTCTGGGGTCTGGATCCCAGGAAGGCGCCGCAAACCACGTATTCCATCGGGATCGATACCCCGGAGGTTATTCGCGAAAAGGTGAAAGAGGCCGAGCCGTACCCGATTCTGAAGATCAAGATGGGGGCCGGAAACGACGAGGAAATCCTGAGGGCCGTCCGGCAGGTGACCGACAAACCCCTCCGGGTAGACGCCAACGAAGGGTGGAGAACAAAGGAGGAGGCCATCCGCAAGATCGAGTGGCTCGCCCAGCATGGTGTGGAATTCGTAGAGCAGCCCATGCCCGCGGCCATGCTGGAAGAGACCGCCTGGGTACGGGAGCGTTCGCCCCTGCCCATCATCGCCGACGAGTCGGTACACACCGCCTCCGACATTCCGAAGCTTGCAGGCGTCTTCGACGGCGTCAACATCAAGGTGGACAAGGCTGGCGGCCTGCAGGAAGCCTATCGAGCCATCTGGATGGCCAAGGCGATCGGGCTCAAGACGATGCTCGGCTGCATGATCGCCAGCTCTCTCTCCATCACGGCAGCAGCCCACCTATCCCCCCTCGTGGATTACGCCGATCTGGACGGGCATCTGCTTATCGCGAACGATCCCTATGTAGGGGTCGAAGTAAGGGACGGCTGGCTCATCCTCCCCGAGAGACCCGGAATCGGAGTCGTGCCCAGGGATTAGCCCAGCGCTTCCGCGATCGCGAACGCCAAACCGAAAGGACAGCGACCATGCTCTCGAACAACATCCGACGGTACATTCACTACGAGATCCCCGAACAGGCCATCTTCAATCCTGACCGCTGGGATTTTCGCCATGTGCAGAAGGTCCTCTCGTGGCGCTCAGCTGCAAACGCGCTGAGGCTGCATCTCGCCCTCAGCGACGGGTCGGAAGCTGAGCTCGAGATGTTCGCCTGGTCAGACGATATCCTGCGCTTTCGCTTCGGTGAATCGGGAGCGACGTTTCGTGAGTCCTCCGAGATGCTTGTCGGGGTACCGAGCCCCGGGAACCTCGAGGTAGAGCAGGCAGGGAGCAGGCTGATCGCCCGAACCCGCTCCCTGGCCGTTCAGATCGGCCTGGACCCCTGGAGCCTCCGGCTCGAAGATAGCCGCGGGCGGAAGCTCCAGAGCACACACGACTCGGGCCCCTGGAAGTCTTTCTTCCCTCTGTACCCCCTCGGCCTCCAGCAGGGCAAGGCTGGGGAGCCAACGCGGGTGTTCGCCTCGTTCGACCTCGAGCCTTTGGAAGCGGTCTACGGGCTGGGGGAGAAATTCGGCCCTCTCAACAAGCGCGGACAGTCCCTTGTATCCTGGAACTCCGATACCACCAATTGCTCGATGGACCGCGCCTACAAGAATGTGCCCTTCCTGATGACCACGGCCGGCTACGGGCTTTTTCTCCACGATAGTCACCGCATCGAATACGAGATCGGCAGCTGGAGCCATACCGCCCTGAGCTTCGCGGTGGAGAACCCATCACTGGAGTGGTTCTTTCTGTACGGCCCGTCGTTAAAAGAGCTGTTGAGTCGCTACACCGAGCTCACCGGCCGCGCTTCCATGCCCCCTCTTTGGAGTTTCGGCCTCTGGATGTCGCGTTGCGGCTACCGGAACCGGAAGGAGCTGGAGGAAGTGGCGGCCGAGCTCCGGCGCCGAAAGATCCCTTGCGACGTCCTTCACCTCGATCCGTTCTGGATGCACGAGAACCACTACTGCGACTTCGAATGGGACCTGAACGCCTTCCCCGAGCCTCAGGAGATGCTGGCTCGCCTGGGAGCTGAAGGCTTCAAGGTCTGCCTTTGGGAACAACCGTACGTCCCAGCCGGAACGGAAATGTTCCGCGAGGGAGATAGCCGGGGATACTTCGTACGGGACGCCGAAGGCAAGACCCTCCTGATCCCGGATTTCCTGGAAAATCAGGTCGGCCTGGTGGACTTCACCCATCCCGAGGCCAGGAGATGGTACCAGGATAAGCATCGTGGCCTTCTGCAAATGGGAGTGGCCGTGTTCAAAACGGATATGGGGGAAGCAGTGCCCCGGGAAGCTGTCTTCGCCGATGGGCGAACCGGCGCGGAAATGCACAACCTCTATCCCTTGCTCTACGGACGTACCGTTTGGGAAGCTGTCGCGACGAAATGGGGCGGGACGGGGCTTGTGTGGGGAAGATCCGCTTACGCCGGCTCCCAGAGGTACCCCGTCCATTGGGGCGGAGACTCCATCAGTACTCCCGAGGAGATGATGGCCGTCCTGCGCGGAGGGCTGAGCTGGGCGCTTTCTGGAGGCGCGTTCTGGAGTCAGGACATCGGAGGCTTCCAGGGCAAGAAACCCGACCCTTGGCTCTATGTCCGCTGGGCACAATGGGGCTTGTTCAATTCCCATAGCCGATGTCACGGGGTCCAACCCCGGGAGCCGTGGGCGTTCGGAGACAAGGCCGAGGAGATTTTCCGTCGCTTCGCAGAACTGCGCTACCAGCTCCTCCCTTACTTGTGGGGAGTGGCCCGTGAGGCCTCGTACACAGGCCTGCCTGTGATGCGCCCCCTGGTCCTGGAGTTTCAGGACGATCCTACCACCTGGAACCTCGACACCGAGTACCTATTCGGCCCATCGCTTCTCATCGTGCCGGTCTTCGACCAGGCCGGTCGCGTGCACTATTACCTTCCGCCGGGCCTGTGGCTGGACTTCTGGCGGGATCGCAAGCTCGAAGGGCCCCGTTGGGTGGAGGAGACCGTACCTTTGGAGGAAATGCCCATCTTCCTCCGCGACGGCGCCCTGATCGGTATGGCACCAATCTCGCAATACGTTGGCGAGTCACCTTGGGAGAAGCTTTCTCTGACCGTCTTTCTGACCGTGGGCAGAGCCCAGGCCCTCCTCGTGGACGACCGCGGGGGCGAGATCCGCGTGGAGGCATCCCGAGAAACGAAAGCCGCCCAGCTGCGATGGTCCGGAAGCGCGGCAGCGGTGGAGATACTGTGGCGATCCATCGAGAAGCCTCGTTCCGTGCTCTGGAAGGAGACACCCATCCCTACCGGGGGAGGCCAGTCGCAGGGTTTCTGGGACTATGACGCCGAGATCCAGCGGCTGAGAATTGTCCTCCCTCCGGGTGCGGAGAGCTGGGAGGTGAAACTCCTGTTCTGAAGCAAGGCGCCCGAGGAGCTCAATTTCTACGCAGGCCGGCGTCGGGATGCCAAGGCTCCGCATGCGGCTTGCGGGGGCCGATACGATCGACAGGAAGGACCTGCAACCTCAGGGATCCAGGGAATGCACACGGGGCGCAACCCAAGACAAGACCGAGAGGGTAGGGGAAAGGCCATGAGGAAGGTGTGGATTGTTTCTTCTGTCTGTGCCTCGGCCTTGGCCGTCTTTTGCAGCCGGGGCGCCGCCCAGTATCTTCCTCTCCGAAGCCAAGACCGTAATGCCCTTCAGTGGAATGTCCTGAGCTGGGGCTATGAGTCAATGATGGAAGACCACGTCCGACGGGTAGCCTTCGAATACAATCTCCGTCGCTCCTGGCCCTCCGATCCGGAGCAGATTGCCCGTCGGCAAGCCGACACGCGGGCAAGACTCCGGCAGGCCCTGGGCCTTCACCTCCTGGAGCCCACCCCTTTGAACGCGCGGGTTACGGGCACACTGGATTGTGGGGACTACGTCATCGAGAAGCTGGTTTTTAGCAGTTTGCCTGGGGTGTACGTGACCGGTAGCGTCTACGTACCCAAGGACGATAGCGTCCGGCATCCTGCAATCCTTTGCCCGCACGGCCATTGGCGGCATGGCCGCTACCAGACGGAGGTACAGGCGCGCTGCATCGGCCTGGCTAAACTGGGCTACGTGGTGTTGTCCATCGATGCCTATGGCTACGGCGAACGCGCCCCCACGGGGCACCGGGAAGCACACTTCCTCCTCCCCACAGGGCTTACCCTCGAGGGCCTGCAGATCTGGGATAACCTTCGCGCCATCGATTACCTCCTGTCCCGTCCCGATGTGGATCCCTCGCGCATTGGGATCACCGGTGCTTCTGGAGGGGGCAATCAGACCATGTACACCGCCGCCCTCGACGAGCGCATTCGCGCCGCGGTCCCTGCCGTATCCGTGAACACCCTTGACGGCCTGTTCTTCCGAGGTATCGGCTGCGCGTGCGAAGTGGTGCCCGGCATCCTTCGTTTTGCCGACGAATGGGATATTCTGGCGTGCATTGCGCCACGCTACCTCTTCATCCCAAGCACAGTCCTTGACCCCATTTTCCCCGTGGCGCGGGCCCGGGAAGCATTCCTGCGAGCCAAGCAAGTGTTCGAAGATCTCGGCGTAGCGGACCACATTACGATCCAGCATTTCTACGATCGCCACGCCTACAATCAGGAACTGCGCGAGGCCATGTATGGCTGGTTTCAGAGCGTCTTTCGCGGAAAACCCTTTGAGCCTGTACCCGAACCCCCCGGGGTGGAACCCATCCACGACTTCGCAGAGCTTCGGGTTTTCCCAGAAGGCAAACTACCGGCTGACGCAAGGTCGCTCACCCACCTGGCTCTCTCCGCAGCCAAGCGCTACCGTCGACCTTCCCGTTTCTCCAGCCTCCAGGACTGGAATTCCTACAAGGGTCAAGTCCTTTCGGTCCTCCGCGAGAATGTTCTCGACAGCCTCCCTGATCGGGGCCCGATCCCCTTGCGCCTGAAGATAGTAGACCGGACAAGCTTCAGCAGCTGGGACATCGAGAAATGGGTCTTCTGGAGCGACTGGGATGTCATCGTCCCTGCCGTCTGGGTCCGCTCGCCCAACCCTCGAGGCACGGTAATCCTGGCCCACGCGGAGGGCAAGGAACAGGCCGTAACCGAGGGGTGGGTGGAGCAGGCACGCAAAGCCGACCTGAACGTGCTGGCCATCGACCTCAGGGGAACGGGAGAGACGCGCGAAGAGGGTCGACTCCTGGTCCAAAACAACCTGATAATTGGCAAACCTATTCTCGGTGAGTGGGCTTGGGACTTGTGTCGGGCCATCGACGCGGTAGAGATTTCGCTTGGCGGTTCGGGTCAGCCCGTCTATTTGGTCGGTAATGGCCCGGCCGGCCTTGCCTGTCTATTGGCCGGTCTTCTTGACGACCGCGTGAGCGGCGTCGGGGCTATCGCTACCCTCGGCTCCTATGTGGCCAAAGACCGATACAGTGTCGACGGCGTCTACTATCTTCCGGGGATTCTCCAGTGGGCGGATATCCCCCACCTTGTAGCCCTCCTTTCGCCCAGGAGGGTCACCTTGGCCGGACCGATCTGGCCCTCGGGCGAACCCGTCCGTCACGAGGAACTGGCGCGGTTGTTTGAACCAGCGACCAGCGCCTTTCGGCTCAAGGAAGCAGTGTCGAGCTTGAACCTGACGACAGAGGCGCGCTTTCCGAGCGTTGTAGCCCACCTGATCCACTAATCAGTCGGCCCTGGGAAACCGACAGGATGCCCGAGGGCCTGACCGACTACCCGGACGGCGGCAGTCCTGCGAGGGAACGACCTGCGGTCACGAGCTTCGCGGGGACAAGCTGCGAAAGGTCCTTGCTGGATCACGGGCAGCCTCCTCCGAAGGCTGGCTCTTCTGCGCGCTTGGGGGCGACGACCCGATCTCTAACCGACCTCGCCCACCATGCGAACACACCGACGCGCCCCGCGAACCTAAGAACCGTTTAGCAGAACGGAGCAGGACCTCGTTCTCGGAGAGCTTCCCCCGTGGCAACCCTTGCGGAAAGTTCGTGCGACGAGCAGCCAGCAATTTCCTCTTGACATTGTAACAAGAATGAGCGTAAACTAAAGCAGCGGGTCGCCTCGGCCTGGCAAGCACGGGGGCGGCCCGCTGCGCGAGCTTCCTCCCGCCCTGTCCGGGTACGGGCGGGGGCGCTTTTCGTTTCCTTTGACGTTCTGAGAGGACGTTCGGTTTCATGGTTTTTGGGGATCAGTTCGGGTGTACCCCGGGAGGTGAGGAGCCGTGAGAAGAGCCGGAACAATTGCTGCAGGTGTGGTCCTGCTTTACCTGCTGACGGTCCCATGCCTGATGGCTGGGACGACGGGGAAGATTGAGGGGATTGTGCGTGATCGCCAAACCGGGGAGCCTCTGCCCGGGGTAAACGTGATCCTCGAGCAGACGACTCTTGGAGCCGCCACGGACCAGCGCGGCTACTTCTTCATCATCAACGTACCCCCCGGCATCTACAACGTGACCGCGCGAATGATCGGATACGCAACGACCACCGTGCGTGGGGTTCGGGTCACGGTTGACCTCACCACCCGGGTCAATTTTGAGCTCGAGCCCACCGTGGTGGATCTCGGGCGGGAGATCATTGTGGAGGCCGAACGCCCCCTGATTCAACCCGAGGTGACAGCCAAGCGTAATGTGTACACGGCCGAGATGATCACCAACATGCCGGTGAATACCGTGCAGGACATCATGACCCTCTCCTCTGGCATCATCCAGATGGAGGGATACCAGAACAAGATCGCGGGATTTGACGCGCGCGGTCTCGATCAGACCCACGTGCGGGGAGGACGCAGCGGCCAGATCGCGTACATGATCGACGGCGTGTACGTGGAGGATGCGATCTACGCCGGAATGGGTACGCAAGTAAACCGCGAGGCAATTGACGAGCTGACGGTAATCACCGGCGCTTTTGACGCCGAGTACGGGGAGGCCCAGTCCGCGGTGGTCAACATCGTCACCAAGGAAGGTGCTTCTCGCTTCAGCTCGATGCTCGAAGTGAACTCGGGCGAGGTCGCGGGTTGGATGGGAAGCGAGCGTGACGACCTCCGCAACGCCCATCAAGCCCTTGCCTCCGTAAGCGGCCCATTGCCATTCGTGAAGGGGCTAAGCTTCTTCCTCTCAGGAGAGCAAGCCTACCGCCGCTACGCCGTCCTCGAATACGATGAGCATACCTTCGACCCCACCCCTCTGGCCGAGGTGCTGAACAATCCCAAGGACCCGCGTTACCGCCGCATTCAGGAACAGATCGAGGCGGGAATCATCACGGAGGCGACCAGCATCGAGGATCTCAAGACGAAGACCAACAGGTATCGGTATGTCGGTGACATCCTCCGTCACTGGGCCACTGGCGCATGGAGAAGGGCGTGGTCGCTGCAGGAGGACTGGGGCTTAGACCACGTTCCCGGCACACGCGACAGCCTGGAAGGGGACGGGGTGCCCGAGCTCATCCGCTGGGACGACAAAGCAGGCTGGCGAGCGTACGGATTTTACACCAACTGGGACCTCACGGGTAAAGTGACGTGGCGCCTTTCGCCTTCCGTCAAGATTCTTGTGCCCTTCAGCTTCAACGAACGGAGGTTCCGTAACTACGACTTCTGGTACAGCTTCGGCGAGAAGGGGCGTCACATCGTTACGGATCGCACGGAACGACAGGGCATCTTTCTTACCCACCAGCTAACCCCGCGAATGTTCTACGAACTGCGTGCGTCACGTTTCTGGAAGTTCCGCAAGTACCGGGTGTACGGGATCAATGACCACGAGCTGACCCCCGGCCATGCCGACCTGTTCCAGCAGGTATTGCCTGGAGCCGACTTTGGCCCCCAGGAGTATCCTTCCCCGACCACCCACGGCGGCTTCTACGATGACCTTGTTTTCGTCCGTTACGACACCCTCCCCAATGGGCGAATCAAGCACGTCTACTACGGCTCGCCCACGCAGTACTGGACAAGGAACTACCAGCAGACCTGGCAGTTGCAGGGCGCTGTCACGTGGCAGATCCATCGCAATCATCAGGTGAAGACGGGGTTCGACTACAAGCGCCACGACCTGTGGTTCCTGGAGGTTCAGCACCCGTACATCGCTAACCCCTATCCGGAGTACTATTACACCCATCCCATTGAGGCTTCGGCCTATATTCAGGACAAGATGGAATTTCAGTCTTTTATCGTGAACGCCGGCTTGAGATGGGACTTCGCCGATTCCAAAGGACGCGCCTGGCGCGAATGGAATGATCCGACCTCGGGAGTGGTTCAAGGAAAGAAAAAGTGGCAGATCAGTCCGCGCTTAGGCATCGGCTATCCCATCACCGACCGGGCGACCTTCCACTTCGCCTACGGCCATTTCTTCCAGGTGCCCGACTATCGCGATCTGTACACGAACCAGACCCTCAACCTGAACTCCCCATTGCCCTTGTTCGGCTGGGCGAACATGGACGCTGCGCGCACGATCCAGTACGAAATCGGCGTGGACCAGCAGATCGGCGAAGACTGGAAGCTTTCGGTTGCGGCCTGGGCGAAAGAGAACAACGGTGACCCGGGAAGCTTCCGTCTCACCGGGTTTGACCCTGACAGCCTCGGCCTGTACAGCTACTCGATCATCACCAATTCCGACTTCGGGAGCTCCCGCGGGCTCGACATCGCGCTGCACAAACGGTTGAGCCATTATTACTTCATGGATGTGGAGTACACCTGGTCCGTGGCAAAGGCCAACAAGTACTACTCCTGGGCCGGCTATTGGGAGGGAGACACGGAGCAGTCCCGTCCGAAGCGGGAGTATCTGATGCCGTGGGACCGGACGCACGTGATCGACGCGGCCTTCGGTTTCGCCTTGCCGCCCGGTGGGGGGCCCAAACTGCTTGGCTGGCGTCCTTTGCAGAACATGACCTATCAGTTCATCGTCCGGGCGGGAAGTGGTTATCCCTATACACCTACGGTTGGCGGGCAGGCTCTGGAGCCCAACACGGCGCGGCGACCCTGGATGTTCACCATTGATGCGGTCTTCCGAAAGGATTTCCTCATCGGACGCAACCTGCGCGTCGGCATCTTGGCCAGGGTGTACAATTTGCTTGACCGAAAGAACGTACTGGAAGTGTACTCCGAGACCGGCAGTCCGACCGACCCAGGTCCCTATATGAGCCGAACGGCCACAAGCACATATTACGATCGTCCGCATCATTTCGGGTCCCGTCGCTTCATCGACCTTGGGCTGCGTATGGAGTTCAGGTAGACACAAGGGTGATTGGGTCCCGATGCCAAGGTTTTTCGCAGACCACCAGCGGATGCGAATGGAGGGAGAGATGAGACGAGGCTTTGTCGCCATCGTCATGGGAGTGGTTCTAACTCTTGGCTTCGTCCACCAGGGCAAGTCAGCCGATGTCACAAAGGCTCCGGCGCGGCTGGCGAAGACCCAGCGAACGATTGACAACGCGGTGGGCATCTTGGATGCGGGGAAAATCCAACACGCGGTCTTCAACGACGGCCGCCTTGCGACTTGGGATTACCGGCCCAGCATACCTGCGGCATTTTACAAGGGCTGGTCCTACATCCCCGACCTGTCGATGCTCATCGGCGTTCCCGAAGGGCCATGGAACCCGACGCGGAAAGACCCGGATACAGGTCGCGATATCTACATCGCCGGGCCCTCGGTCTCCGCAGAGTTCAATGCCGACGACTGGGGGCCGAAGGCAGGGAGCCTCGGTAAGTTACACTCCGGAGACGTGACGGTCGCCGACGTTTATCCCGGTTCTGTGTTGGGGAGCCTCCCCCTCATGGCCACCAGCACCCTGCCCGAGAGCTGGCCGAAAGACGAAAGTGGCAATCGGAAATGGCCTGGGCCCTGGGCCGTAGATCCCTTTACCGGCGAGGTCCTTACCGGCCAGTTCACTGCAGACAAGGAAATCTTCTTCGCGATGACTGACTACGATCTGAACAACAATGGAGTCCCGTACGCGGAAAGCGATGCCCTGCTAACCCAAGGCTTCGCCCTGGGGATCGAAATGGACATCTGGGTCCTGTCCTACGGCCGGTCTTACGCAGAGGACTTCCTGTTCTTCGTCGCCAAGATCATCAACAACAGCCAGTGGGACTACCACGGCGTCTATGTGGGCTTCTATAACGATACCGACGTACCGGAGTACAATCTGACCACCACGATCAACGACCGAATGGACTGGATGACCTATATCCTGGCCGAGTACGACCCGGTCAACGACACGACGTACAACTACAACATGGCCTTCATCTATGACTACCGTTACGGAACCGGCGACTTTCCCGGTCCCGAGTATAAAGTGATACCTGCCATCAAACTGTTGGAAACACCTCTAGCCCCTGCCAACGATGGCATCGACAACGACCACGATGGTGTCATCGACGAACCCGAAGGGGAGCAACTGGGCCTGACCGATTGGCACTGGTTCGAGTGGGAGTACCGTCCTGGACAAGTTGACAATACCCGGACCGAGCTTATTACCTACAAGGTTATGAGTGGCGATACCTCTGGCTTGAAGCCCGAGGAAGACGCAGCCTACTTCTGGCCAGATCCCCAGGGGCACCTCAATCCGCACTTCGACTCCCCGGAGGGGATTCAGCAGATGTACCCGAACGGCCTGGACTGTGTTTTCATCATGAGCTCCGGTCCCTTTGATCTCCCGGCCGGCGACACCACCACATTCGCTTTCTGCCTTCTGATGGGCGATGACCTGGAGGATGCAAAGTTCAACGCCCGGACGGCCCAGCTGATGTACGAGCTGAATTATCTCGGAGCGGATCCACCCAAGCCTCCGCGCGTCGTGGCGGTCCCCGGGGATGGAAAGGTTACGCTGTATTGGGATCGCTCCGCCGAAGAATCCATCGACATCATGACCCGCTATCGCGACTTCGAGGGCTACAAGATCTACAAGACCACTTCACCGCCGGTGAATAACGAGTGGGGACAGAAGATCTACGACGGCCAGGGCCAGGAGGTCGGTTTTGTGCCTGTCGCCCAATTTGACCTCAAGGATGGGATCACCGGACTCGATCCTCAGTATCCGCACTTGGACCGCGGAAAAGACACGGGACTTGTCCATTCCTGGACGGACTACAACGTGAAGAACGGCGTCACGTACTGGTACTCCGTTACCTCGTACGACCGCGGGGTCCTGCCGGACCCGCAATGGAACCCTGACGGCTGGGCTCCTCTGAACTACCTGGAGTGCGCCAAGGGAACCAACCCAGGCTCCGACCCCAATCTTGTGATGGTTGTGCCCGGGCCGCCGGCCTCCAACTACGTCGGACCGGAGGTAAAAGTACGACCGCTCCCGGGTACCCTTGGCAATGGACCGATTCGCGTTGTTGTCATTGACGAGTTCGCGATCACGGGACACAAGTACACGCTGTCCTTCGACGACTCCACACAGCCGGGCACCTTGCTCTACGACGTCGTGGATCAGAATACAGGGAGGGAAGTGGTCTCCAACGCGAAAGAACTACGGGGCGAGGAAGGTCCCATCTTCGACGGGATGCGGTTGGAGATCGTGAACTACCCCACGGTCACCCTCCTTCAGGATAGCTCAGGATGGCGCCGCCAGGACGGCACAACCCCGCGGACGACCTGGCTTGTGGAAGTGACCCCAGCCTCCGCCAGTCCACCGATCGCCGACTATGAGATCCGCTTCACGGAGCGCGGCAGCGATGCCTTCGCGCCCGTGGGATTCCATGTCCCCTTTGAGGTGGTGAACCTGGTCTCGGGCGAAACGGTAGCACTCGGTGTATTCCCGCAGGCCAGCACCGACACAACCGCGGAGATGAAGAGTACCTGGACCAGCGGCGACGTGATCAACCTCCGAGAAGGGGGCAAGTTCACTTACAAATTGATCATCAAGCGGAATCCCGACACCCGCGTACCAGACATCCCGCCCTCCACCGGCGATGTGTACCGCATTGTGCTCACGAAGCCCTTCAAGGCCAAGCGCGACCGATTCGAGATTGACACAACCCCATTCACCGTGCGCAGGATTGTCCAGCAGGACCTGGAGAAGATCCGCGTCGTGCCCAATCCGTACGTGGTGTCGGCGGAGTGGGAACTCGATCCCAATGTTCCCGGCATCCACTTCACCAACTTGCCCAGCGAGTGCACAATCTCCATCTTCACCTTAGCCGGGGAGAAGGTGAACGAGATTCGCCACAACAGCGCCACGAACTCGACGGAGACGTGGAACCTCTTGAATTTCAACCAGCAGGAGGTCGCGCACGGTCTCTACCTCTACGTAGTAGAGACCCCCAACGGCGCCAAGAAGGTGGGCAAGTTCTCCATCATCCGTTAGCTCCACGGGACCAAACAGACGAGGCAAAGAGAGGTACCTGACTCAGTGCGAGGGTAGAAAATGAAGAGAACAGTCCTGGTTTTCGCAACGGCGGCCTTTTGCGTAGCCTCGTACAGTGCTGCCCAGGACATCAGTCGCGTGGGCACCGCCGCGGGACAGTTCCTCAAACTCCCGGTCGGGGCACGAGCGGCGGCTCTTGGCGGGACGGCGGTATCCCTTACCGACGAACCCGCTTCTCTGTACTGGAATCCCGGAGCGATTTCGACCCTGGGCAAGAAGACCCTATTCGTTTCCCGATCCAACCTGTACGACAATGCCGGTATCTATCACACGTTCTTGGGCTTTGTCCTGCCACTGGCCAGATCGAGCGCCATTGGCATTAGTGTCAACTACCTGGGAACGGACGATATCGAGATCACCACCCTCGAAGCACCCAATGGGATGGACACCTACTACCGCGCCCAGGACTACGCCCTCGGCCTCAGCTATGCCCGCTACGTCACCGATCGATTGACGCTCGGACTCACCGTGAAATTCGTGAACGAGGGCATCTGGCGAGAGAAGGCCAGAACGGCGGCGATCGACCTTGGATCGTTGCTGGACACGGGGGTATTAGGCATGAGATTGGGCATGAGCCTGTGCAATTTCGGAGGAAACCTGCGCCTGCGCGGGCCGGACCTGCGCGTAGTCCACGATCGTTACAGCACTAACCCTGCGGAAAGGTCCGTCGATGCCGAGCTGAAAACCCTGGAATGGCCCTTACCGCTAACCTTCCGGATAGGTACATCTATCGAACTCATTGGAGCGCAGGGCCAGATCGCGGTAAGTGACCACAATCGGTTCACCCTAAGCTACGAGATGTGGGACGGCATGGACTCCCTGATGCGAGCCGGATTCGGTGCGGAGTACAGCTGGAATTCTATTCTCTACCTCCGCGGCGGCTACTACGGTGTCCCCCTCACAAAGGACGAATTCAACACCTACGACACGGCCAGCTATACGTTCGGAGGCGGCTTACAGTACGATCTCGGCTGGGCCGCATTCCGCCTCGACTACGCACTCGCCAATTACCAGATCCTGGGCAATAGCCACCTGGTCAGTTTCATGCTCAAACT
>JAPDPT010000018.1:0-13426 GCA_034506315.1 candidate division KSB1 bacterium
CAGCTGGGGGAGAGGTAGCCGCTTCGGGGTCCTTTGAAACACAGGCACACTTGGCGATCGTAGGGGAGGAGCTCAAGCCCGGCAGCAGGTGAGAACCATGAGGAACGTAGCCTTTTGGGGATGGGTCGGGTTTCTGGCCTTTCACTGCAGTAGCGTGCAAGGGGGAGATCTCCCGGCTTTTCCGGGCGCGGAAGGTTTCGGCGCCCGGACGCCCGGGGGACGGGGTGGGAAGGTTCTGCTGGTGACCAATTTGAACGACTCCGGTCCCGGCAGTCTGAGACACGCCTGCTCAGAGCGAGGTCCCCGGATCATCGTCTTCCGGGTAGCCGGCATCATCGATCTGGATTCGGCCATCGTGATCCGTGAGCCTTTCGTCACGATCGCGGGGCAATCCGCTCCCGGCGATGGGATCTGCTTGCGCGGGGCGGGCCTGGTAATCGATACCCATGACGTGGTAGTCCGCTATCTCCGGTCCCGTCCGGGGGACATTCGAGGCGAGGTGGGCGATGCCATCAGTGTGATCGGCGGCAGCTACAACGTGATCATCGACCACTGCTCCGCAAGCTGGGGGACCGACGAGACCCTTTCGGTGAACGGCCTATTGCGGGATGTGACCGTCCAGTGGTGCTTGATCGCGGAGGGCCTCCACTACAGCGTGCACTACAAGGGGCCCCACGGCATGGGTACCCTGGCTCGGGCCACCGGCGGCGTGACCTTCCACCACAACCTCTGGGCGCACAACGACTCCCGCAATCCCCGCTTGGGCGACGCCTACGGCCGACCGCCTTACCCCGTCTTTGACGTGCGAAACAACGTCATCTACGACTTCGGTTCCATTTGCACGGGGCTGGTTGGAGGGGTGCTGAAGGCCAACTACGTGGCCAACTACATCCGGCCAGGCCCCTGCACCCGAGCCCGCCCGCACGTCATCTCCCTGAACGAAGACGCCCGCGCGGAATTCTACCTCTCCGGAAACTTCGTCGAAGGGTGCGAGAAGTGCTCCGCGGACCCGAATGAGCTCTTTGCGTGGGACCCGCAGCACAAAGGCTCTGTGCGCTTACTGACATCGCCGCTTTCGGTTCCGGAGGTCAGCACGTTTTCTGCGCAGGAGGCCTTCCGGAAGGTCCTGGAGGAGGCGGGCGCCACCCGCCCGGTACGGGACGCCGTGGACGAGCGGATCGTCCGCGAGGTGATGGAGCGATCGGGCTGCCTCATCGACTCCCAGTGGGAAGTAGGAGGGTGGCCTGTGTACCGCAGCGCACGCCCGCCGCGCGACTCGGATCGTGACGGCATGCCGGACGACTGGGAGCGGGCGCACCGGCTCGATCCTCACGAACCCGCAGACGCTGCGGCCGACCGGGACGGCGACGGATACACCAACATCGAGGAGTATCTCAACTCTTTGGCCCCATAGTCGGATCGTCCGGCACCGCTCGTCCTTGGCGGCTGTCCAGCCTGGAACGGAGCCTTCCGGTCTCTGGGAATGTCCCCCTTGACCCGCGCGGAGAGGGACCGGCGGCGACGAGCCCTGGGGCCCGCGCGGGATCGGAGCCGGGATTTAAGCCCGTTTCACCGCCAGCTCCAGCTGCGTGAGGGGGAGAACCGTGGTGTCCTTGGGGCTCGACAGAACGATGCTGGTGCGCGTGTTGGCAACGCCGGGCCAGGAGCGGATTTCCGACAGGAGTCTTTCCAGGGTAGAGGTGTCCTTGGTCCGGGCCTTGACGAGATACGATCCCTCCCCGGTGATGGCATGGCATTCCAGAATCTCGTCGTTGTCCAGGGCGCGCTGGACGAACGGATCGAAATACCGGGAGGACTCCAGCTCCACGACGATGAAAGCCATCACCTCCAGGCCGATCTTCTTGGGATCGAGGAGAGCGGCATACCCGCGGATGATGCCCAGCTCTTCCAGCTTCCGCAGGCGCTCGCTTACAGAGGGAATGGTCAGGCCCACCTGATCGGCGAGCTCGCTGCGTTTGGTGCGACCTCTTCTCTGCAGGGTCTGCAGAATCTCGAGGTCAATCTCGTCAAGCCTGTGTCGCATGGCCCACTCCTCCGTTCGTCTCCCACTCCTCCTCTGGATGGACCGCGTCCCCATATCCCGGTGTCTCGCACAACCCGAGGCTGGGGTACTGGCACCCGCCTATTGCGGTCCGGTCGCCGCGTTGGGACCGCGGACTGCCTTTCTTGCCTGCGTACCGGCCGTCGGGTTCAGACCCCTACCTGTGCCCGAAGAATGGGTCCTGCACGCGGCTGTCCCTCGGAACTCGAGCGGAATGCGCGCCTGGCCTGCTTCTCAGCTCCCTTTGAACTGTGGCTGACGTTTTTCCAGGAAGGCCCGAACGCCCTCTTTCTGATCCTCTGTGGCGACGCATCGGGCCAGTGCGCAGGCCTCCTCATCGATCTCTGCCTGGCGGTTGACCGACAGGCGGCCGAGCAACCGCTTAGCGAGCCGCAGGGCAATGGGCGCGCCGGCGGCTATCTCGTGCGCCACGGAAATAACCTTCGCTTCGAACTGGTCCGGTTCGAAGACGTCGTTCACGAGGCCCAGGGCCTTGGCTTCCTCGCTGGCGATGAGGCGGCCGGTGAAGATCAATTCCTTGGCCTTCGGAAGGCCGACGAGGCGAGGCAGTCGAAACGTGCCGCCCCACCCGGTGATCATCCCCAGGCGCGCTTCGGGTAGGCCCAATCGAGCTCCTGCCACTGCGTACCGTAGGTCACAAGCACAAGCGAGCTCAAGCCCACCGCCGACAGCGTGCCCGTTGAGGGCGGCGATGGTGGGTGCCGGGAAATCCTCCAGCTTACTGAGCACCCGGTGGCCAGCCCGCGACCACTGCTCAGCCTCTGCCGGGCCGAAGTTCTCGAGCTCGCGGAGATCGGCTCCCGCGCAGAAGGATTTTCCCGTTCCCGTGAGGATCAAGAGCCTTGCCCCGCTCTCCCGGAGGCGATCCAGCTCCTCCTCCAATTCTGCCAACATCGCCCAGTTCAGGGCGTTGTGGATTTCCGGGCGGCACAACCGGAGCCGCACGATACCGCCCTCGATCCCTTCCCGAAGGACGAGTCCCGAGCCCAACTACCGACTCCCCTCTATGCCCATTCGATCCTCAGCGAAAACTCGCGCGTCCATCCGCCGCAGATTCGGGCTGATCTCGGGGACAAACTCCATCTGACGCAAGATGTGCGTTTCCAGGTCGATCCCGGGAGCGATCTCGACGAGGCGCAGGCGGTCTTCGGCCAGCTCGAACACGGCCCGTTCGGTCACGTACAGGACCTTCTGTTTGCGGAGGCGGGCGTACGGGCCGCTGAAGGTCACGTGCTCTACCCTCCGGACGAACTTCTTGATCTCGCCCTCTTTTTCGATGATCAACCTCTGGCCGTCCGAACGCACCCGCAGGCCCCCCGTCGTGAAGGTGCTGCAGAAGACCACGTGCTTGGCCGACTGTGAGATGTCGATAAAGCCTCCGCAACCGGCAATGGTGTTGCCGAACTTGCTCACATTCACGTTCCCGAGCTCGTCGACCTGAGCCGCGCCCAGGAAGGCAATGTCGATACCACCTCCGTGGTAGAAATCGAACTGGCTCGGGGCGTCGATAATGGCATCGGGGTTGTAGCCGGCGCCAAAGACGGCCCCCTTGGCTGGAATTCCCCCGACGATCCCCTGTTCGATGGTGAACGTGAGGGAGGGGATCAGACCCTCCTCGGCCGCCACATTGGCCACCCCGTCAGCGATGCCGAAGCCGAGGTTAACGACCGCACCCGGTCGCAGCTCAAATGCAGCCCGTCGGGCTACAAACTTGCGAACACCAAACTCGAGGGGTTCGATCATCCCCAGCGGGATGCGAATTTCCCCGGAGAAGGAGGGATTGTACTCTTCCTCGCAGGTCTGCCACTGGCCGGGATGGACGACCACGACGTCCACCAGGTGGGCAGGGACCTTGACGAGGCGGGGGTTCAGGGTACCGCTTCGGGCTACCCGCTTTACCTGGGCGATGACCAGCCCGCCGCTGTTCCGCGCCGCCTGCGCGGCCGACAGCACGTCCAGGTTGGCGGCTTCCCATTCGACCGAGATATTGCCATCTTCGTCGGCGGTGGTGCCCCGAATGATCGCCACGTCGACCGGGAAGCTGCGGTAGAGGAGCAGCTCCTCACCTTCCAGCTCGACCCGCACGACCAGGTCCTCTTGAGCCGCTTCGTTCAGCTTGCCTCCCTGGAGCTGGGGATCGACGAAGGTCATCAATCCGATGCGCGTCAGCAGACCCTTGCGCTGGGCGGCAATCTCGCGGGTGAGGAGGGAGAGGACACCCTGGGGCAGGTTGTACGCCTCTATTTGGTTCCTCAGGGCCAGTTGCTGCATCTTGGGTGACCAGCCCCAATGGCCTCCGATCACCCGTTTAACCATGCCGACGTGAGCGAAGCGGTCTACACCCCCGCCTTTCCCATCGCCGATGCCGGTGACGTGTACGAGCGTCAGGTCGCGAGGGTGCCCG
The DNA here is from genome assembly GCA_034506315.1 of candidate division KSB1 bacterium. Lineage (GTDB taxonomy): Bacteria > Zhuqueibacterota > Zhuqueibacteria > Oleimicrobiales > Geothermoviventaceae > Zestofontihabitans. The sequence continues at coordinate 4,488 of JAPDPT010000018.1, forward strand.
GTCTCAAGAAAGCGGCGCTCGATGGCCTCGTAAAGGAAGTCGGCGTCCATCAATCCGCCGCCCGAGCCGGTAAGCAGCAGGGTGCTCCCGTCGCGGATCAGGGCTGCAGCCTCTTCACGCTTGAGGAAGCGAGTCATGGTCTCTTGCCCGATGATCCTGTCTCGAAAGGGATCGCTTCGAAACATGCGAGGAGGCGATTCTTATCGGGCTTTCCTTTGTCAATCGCAGATCACGAGAACCTTGGCACCGCGAATCTTGCGTTCCTTCAATTCGAGCAGAGCCCTGTTGGCCTCCTCCAGCGGATACTCCTGATACTCCGGGCGAAGAGGCACCTCGGCTGCCAGCGCGAGGAACTCGCTCACGTCCTTGCGCGTGACGTTGGCCACGCTCTTGATTTCCTTTTCCAGCCAGAGGTGCCGGGGATAGTCCACCGTGGCCAGGACGTCCCTGTCCAGATCTTCCTTACGGATGGCGTTAATGACCAGCCTTCCTCCCGGCGCCAGGTTCCGTAGCGCTTCCACCACGGGGGTCCAGACGGGCGTCGTGTCGATGATGGCGTCCAGAAGCTCGGGCGACGACTCGCGCGGGTCCCCCGCCCACTCCGCACCCAGCTGCAGCGCAAACTGCCGCTCTTGCTCGCTCCTCGCAAAGACGTAAACTGGCACACCCGGATGGCTGTGCTTAACCATCTTGAGAACCAGATGGCCAGAGGCGCCGAAACCAGTGAGCCCAAGACGGGCTCCTTCCCTAAGATTGGCCAGGCGCAGGGATCGGTATCCGATGGCCCCTGCGCAGAGAAGGGGGGCGGCTTCCGAGTCGGAGAAGACCTCTGGGATGGGGTACGCGAAATCTTCTCGTGCCACCATGTACTCGGCATAGCCGCCATGGACGTCGCGCCCTGTAGCTCGGAACTCAGGGCAGAGGTTCTCCTGCCCCGACTGGCAGTAGCGGCAGTGGCCGCACGCGCTGTAAATCCAGGCCACCCCGACCCGGTCTCCACACGAAAACCGCCTGACGTTCGCTCCCAACGCGGCAACCCGACCTACTACCTGGTGACCCGGCACGACAGGGAAGCGGGGCGGTGGCGTGCGCCCCTCGATCTCGTCGAGTTCCGTGTGGCAGACTCCGCAGCGGGTGATGCGGATGAGAATTTCGCCGGGACCCGGTTTGGGCGTGGGGATCTCCTCCAGGGACAGGGGGGAGGAGTCACTGGGCAAGGTCGTGATCCGGTGCAGGAGCATCGCCTTCATGGCCGCGCCACTCCGTGGCGGCTACCTTCGCGCACAGCCATGCCTCTCTTTCCTGCCGCTCCCCGCTTTCGGGGGCGAGAACCGCGTCTCGCCACACACGGGGAAGTTCCCTTACAACGGTTTACACTTCGCCAGGAATGGGAGAGAAAAGAATGCGGTGCCCACAAGCTGCCTAAAATTTCCAGGCGGCGCGAAGTTCAGAAACGCCTGGTAAATTGGCAAGAGAAACTTGCAGCGAAAACTGGAGCTCCGCTTCAGCGCGGGTAACCTGGGGGAGGGTTGAGAAGCAGGCGTGCGCACGTTCTGAGCCCCAGAGGGAGCAATGGCCTTCTGCCCCTCTTGTGCGCCTTAGATCTGCTCCGCCGCCGGGCGTGGGCCGAAGGGCGTTCGGGTCGGCCCCGCAGGGAACCCCCAACGGTTTTTCCGATGAGCGTGACTTCCCGGCGGCATCCGTCCGGCGGGAAGGAATGATCCTCTCCAACCAAACCAAAGGCGCTACGCCTGCGGGCATTCCTCCTGGGAAAGGGAAAGGAGGACGCGCGACAGCTCATCCAGATCGAACGGCTTTTGCAGGAGAATCTGCCCGTTCCACTTTGCCTGGCGCTGCAGGGTGGAGGCCGGGTACCCGGACATGAAGATGATCTTGACCTCGGGCCTCAGCTTCCGGATCTCCTCAGCAAGCTCGGGTCCGTGGAGGCCGGGCATGATGACGTCCGACACCACGAGGTCGATTTTCTCCGCGCGGTTCCGGAGAAGCTCCAGGGCTTCCTGCCCACTGGCGGCACACAGGACCCGGAACCCGAGTCGGGCAATCGCCCTCCGAGTCAGCTGTCGCACCTTTTCGTCGTCTTCGATCAGGAGAACGCTTTTCTGATCTCTGCAGACCGGCAAGGCTTCCGTCGGACGTCGCTCGGGTGCCTCCTCCGTCTCTGCCAGAGGGAGGTAGATCTTGAACGTGCTTCCCTGTCCTGGCTCCGAGTAAACCCAGATGTATCCGCCGCTCTGCTTGACGATGCCGTACACCATCGACAGGCCAAGTCCAGTGCCCTTGCCTACCTCCTTCGTGGTAAAGAAGGGCTCGAAAATGTGCTTCTGAACCTCCGGGTCCATTCCGACGCCCGTATCGGACACAACGAGAGCGATGTACCTGCCGGGTTTGACGGGCGGGTGAGTCTGGGCGTAGCCTTCGTCGAGATACACCTCTTGGGTCTCGATGGCGAGGGATCCGCCGTTGGGCATCGCGTCGCGGGCGTTTACGGCGAGGTTCATGATCACCTGCTCGATCTGCGTTGGGTCCACTCGCACGGGGCCCAGCTGCGGATCCAGACGCAGCTCGAGCTGGATGTCCTCGCCGATGAGCCGGCGCAACATGGGCTCCAGGCCCAGCACGATGTCGTTCAGATTCATGACGCGCGGCCTCATGATCTGCTTCCGCGCGAAGGCCAGGAGTTGCCGGGTCAAGGAGGCGCCACGTTCGGCTGCCTTCTGGATCTCCAGCAGGTCGCGCCTGATGGGGCTTTCGGGGGGAAGTTCTGCCAGAATAAGCTGGGTGGAGCCGAGGATGACCGTCAGCAGGTTGTTGAAGTCGTGAGCGACGCCGCCGGCCAGTACCCCCACGGTCTCGAGCCTCTGGGCCAACATGAGCTGCTCTTGCAATTTCTTGATCGCGCTCAGGTCCTGGACCGTACAGCGCAGACCGAGGATTTCTTCTTGCCCGTCCCTCAGAACCCGAAGCTCGACCAGAGCCGGCAGGGTGGAGCCGTCCTTCTTGCGAAGAATCAGTTCCACAGGTTTCGAGCGGCGCTGCTTACCGCCTAAGGCCGACAACAGGTACTCGCGGCAATGCTCCGGGTCGGCGCTGAATTCCCAGTAGGGTCGGCCGAGCATCTCTTCGAGGCGGTAGCCGAGCAGCTGCAGCTCGGTGCGGTTCACGCGCACGACGCGGCCCTCGCGGTCGATCTCGTGATAGCCCACGGGGGCCTCGTCAAAAAGTTCGCGGAAGCGCCGCTCGCTCTCCCGCAGTGCTTCTTCTGCTTCCCTCAGCTCCGTCACATCTTCCAGGATCCCGACCGAGCCGATTATCTGGCCGGTTTCGTCGCGCCAGGGGAAGGCATGGTCGCGGAACCACTTGAGACGGCCCCATTTGTCGCGGATCTGGTACAAGGCGCGCCATTCCTTCAGTTGCCCCGAGTACATTTGGTGCGCGATCTCACTCAGGGAAGACGGAGCGGAGCCCACCACCTCCATCCGTTGAACAAGGGACCGGAAGCCGATAGCCGCGATCTCTTCGGGGGTGTAACCGGTCAGTTCCTCGATCCCGGGACTGAGGTAGTCATATTGCCGGTCGGCGAAGCGCAAGCGGTAGAGGGCATCGCGGGTGGTGGCCATCATCATCTGGAAGCGCTCTTCCGAGCTCCGCAGCGCCTCCAGCGCGCGTTGCTCGCCGGTGACATCCACCAAGGTGGCAATGACCACAGGACTTTCGGATAGGGCGGCGCGCGCCCCGTAGGCCCTCAGGTACACAACCTCTCCATCCTTCCGAAGGCCGCGGAATTCGAGAAGGCTCGAGATCCTTTGCCCCACGAGAAGCTCGCGAATGGCTGCCCGAACCTGCTCGCGATCCTCCGGATGGACCAGCACCCCGACGTGGCCGTAGCGCTCGGTTTGAAGCTCTTCCCTGCTGAAGCCGAAAATCTCGGCAAAGCGCTCGTTGGCATAGGAGATTGAGTCACCTCCAATGATGCACACGCCCACCAGGGACTGCTCGACAAGTGTCCGGAACCTCTGCTCGCTCTCGCGCAGCCTCTGTTCGGCCTCGATTCTCTGAGTGACGTCGCTGAGGAAGTTGAGGGTGGCGGGTTTGCCCTCCCAATCGATGCGCACGCCCGTTAGCTCGAGCCATTTTATCTTCCCGTCCCGGGCAAAGATGCGAAAGCAGTAGGAGCTCGGGGGGTCCTGACCGAGGATGCGCCGGCGGTAACCATCGGCAACCCGCTGGCGATCCTCAGGGTGAACGAATTCCAGGAAGGGGATGGAGAGCAGCTCTTCCCGACTGTAGCCTGTGATCTCTGTGGCTTTCGGGTTGACGAACTTGAGCCAGCCGTCTTGTGCCACCACAATCGCCTGGCCGGCGTGTTCGACCATCATTCGGTAGCCTTCCGGCGATGCGTACCTCCTCGGTTCGTCCTGAGGTCTACTCATCGCGATCGTCTCATCCATCAACCCGCCCCTCCCGCTTTGGTCTCAGGAATTCCCGACAGTGCTTGTGCTCGCTCAGGTTATTTTCTTTCCTCGCCTGGCCCCGCGCGGCTCCCGAGCGCTCACGCTGGTGCAGCAAGGCCCCTTTCGGCTTCACGACGGACACCACGATTATCGGCATGGCCGCTCGGCCCCTGAAGGCAATCGAGAGCCGAACGGCCGAAGCAGCTTGGCAGGAAGCACGTGAAGGAGGTGTCTTCACTCCATGCCCCGGGCTGTTGGCTTTGCCTTCGGTCTGGAGGGACGCGACGGAGCTGGGGACCTGTGTGCCGCACAAGAAAAAGCCCCCATTGCACGGGGCAATGGGGGCGCGCGTGTCGAGCATTCCCTGTACCGTCTATTACCGGATCAGGGTTAGCTTGATGGCCTTCTCAGTCCCCTCGGCTCGGAGCCGGCAGATGTAGACGCCGCTCGGCAAGGATCCTGCATCGATCATGAGGCGGTGGATGCCCGCCTGAAGCTTCTGGCCGTCCAGGAGCCTGGCGACCACGGAGCCCTGGAGGTCGTAGAGGTACAAACTGACAACGGAGGCCTTCGGCAGATGGAATTCCACGGTGGTGGTTGGGTTGAAAGGATTCGGATAGTTGGGCAGAAGCCTGAGTTCTGTGGGTACCGTGGCCTCCAGCTCGCTACTGACGCCCACCGGCAACGCAAGCTTCTGCATTTGCTCCGTGGTCAATGGCTGGAGATACATCATCTGCGCACTGTCCGCGCCCGTCTTCAGATAGGCCCATTGATTGGGATCGGTCGGGCCTGCAGGGTCGCCGTTGTAGGTCAGGAAATCGAGCTTGAGGGCTCGTTTCCAATCCGGCGGCACCGGGATGACGCCCTTGGTATTGACCACCTTTTTCTGGGCTTCGTCCCAGCGAGCGAGGACAATCTCCCCGGAGAGGTTGTATTGTTGCAGCGTGGAGTTATTGTGGCAGTCCTTGCAGGTGCGCCCTTGCGCGACCACGGAGTGAGACGTGTACGGGGCCACAGCGTAGAACGCTTTCCCCTGGTAGCTGAGGGCCATGAAGGTGGCCGTTGTTACCTTGCCCGTGCGCGCATCGCGTGCCAGAAGCACGTAGTCCTTCAGGCCGCCCCAGGCCCTCTTGACGTGTGCCTGCACTTGGCTTTCCAGATGGCAGTTGTAGCAGGTGATGACCGTCTGGAGATGGCAGGCCTTGCAGTCCACCTTGGACGAGTGGATGGTGTGGGAGATGCTGGCCGGCACAGAGGTGTGGCAATCGTCGCAGGACTTCTCGATGGCGCCCGCTTCCAGCATGGAGGCATAGGAGGTGCCGTTTCCGTGCACATCGTTGCTCCCATGGCAGGAGGTGCACTTCATGCCGCGGTCGCGGTGCACATCGCTCAGTTTCATGGTGTTGATTTCAGCGCCCTGGCGACTGTGGCAACCGAAGCACACAGTCGTTTCTACCTGATAGCCGGCAGCGAAGTTGTGGCAGTCCTTGCACTCCGGCTTGTAGGTCGCAGGGTCAACGGGGCTTCCGTCGGCGTAGGTGGAAGCGTGGCATTCGGTGCAGCCCAGCTGCTCAATCGGTACACCCGTGAGGGCCTCGAAGCCGCCGTTGGCCGCGCTGTACCACGTACGCTTGCCCTGACGAGTGGCGTGGAGGCTGGTGTAGAATTCGTCGTGCATTGGCTGCGAGAGCGCCTCCATCTCCTCGCTGCCGAGGGGCTGCAGATAGAGCATCTGGGAACCGTCGGCGGTGGACTTGAGCAGGCTCCACTTGGACGGATCGGTCGTGCCGGCTGGATCGCCGTTGTAGGTTAGGAAGTCGAACTTGAACGCGCTGCTCCAATCGGGTGGGATCGGCACAATCCCTTGCGCCGCAACAACTCGTCTCTGGAGGCTATCCCAGCGGGCGATCTGGATGGTCCCGGTGGAACGGTACGCCTCGACGTTCGCGTTTCCGTGGCAATCGGAGCACGTACGAGCGTCGGCGCTGATGCTGTGCGTTGTGTAGGGCGCGAGGGCGAAAAAGGTCTTTCCCTGGTAGGACATGGTCATGAAGGTAGCGGGCCGGACCTTACCCGTGTACGGGTCCTTGCCCAGCAGGGTGAAGCCGCGGACACCGCCCCAGGCCCTCCTGACCTGGCCCTGGACAAGGCTCTCGAAGTGGCAATTGTAGCACGAGATGGCCGTGGTCATGTGACAGGACCGGCAGTCGACCTTGTCCGCGTGAAGCTCGTGCGCCGTGCCGCCGGGGAGGGAGGTATGACAATCTTCGCACTGCCGCTCGATGGCACCGGGTTCCAGAAGCGAAGCGTAGCTGGTGCCGTCACCGTGGACGTCTTTCTTGGTGTGGCAGCTGGTGCACTGCAGCCCCGCCGACCGGTGCACATCCGAAAGCTGCATCGTGTTGATTTCCGTCCCCTGCCGGCCGTGACACTTGAGGCACTGCTGTTGTGGGACGGTCGTCCCCTGCGCGAAGTCGTGGCAGTCGTTGCACCCAGGCTGGTAGGTAGCGGGATCCACCTGAGTCCCGTTCGCAAGCGTTCCAGGATGGCACTTCAAACACCCAAGGTTCGCAATGGGCACTTGTGCCAGGCCTTCAAACCCGCCGTTCTGGGCGCCGTACCAGGTGATCTTCCCCTGCCGAGTTGCGTGCAGACTTGTGAAGAAGTACTGCTGGGCAACGAGGACCGCCGGAAACAGCCACACCGCCAGGATACATCCTTGGCGCATCCATCGCATGGGTCAACCTCCCGAGTTACTCGTCCTCCGCCTCTGTCGAGGATCGGCGGCTCCCAAACGACCGCAACCCCTCACTTCCCCCGTCTGCTGGCAGCTTTCGCAAACTTCCCCCTGCGCCACCGGTCCTCTTCCCTGTTGTTGTGCCCGGGCGAGGCTCCAATTCCCTGGACAAACAAACTATAGGAATTTCTAAAGGCAAAGTCAAGGCAATTCCGCCGTTCCCTCTCCGAGTAGGATACGCTTCCGTACTCTCGAATTGCTCCCGAGGCCGTCTTTCCTAATGAGGACTGTTCCCGAAGCAATGCGGACGGCTGCCCGGGCGCTCTAAAAGAACGCTTACGCCTCGCCCCTGCCCAACCGCTACGCATCCAGATAGAGGTAAAACTCCGGAGGGGACAGATCCGGCGTCCTCAGGCCGTGCTGAAAGAGGCACCTGCGGAGATCAGCACACAGATGACACTTCGCGATGTAGCCGCGCTCCGAGGGTTGAAATCCTGTGCGCTCCTGGACCCAGCGCAGAGCTTGCCCAAGGTTCTCCTCGGTCATGAGGCGGAGGTAGGGCCTTTCCTCAAGGTCGGAGCCGGCTTCGAAGAGCTGGGAGAGGTCGAAGGCTTTCCCTACGGAAATGCCCGCGCAGAGGCCGCCAATGTAGTTCCCGTACAGGTCAATGTGCACATGGTTAGGGTAGCTGAGCTCGTTGCGGCAGCTACAAGAGAGAAACGTCCGGGCCGGAAGAGCGGGGAAGAGGTCCTGTAACTGGAAGACGCCGCGTCCGTTGGGGACGAATTGATAGTGGCTGCGGATCTGTCCGGCCAACCAGACGGGAGGAACGAGCTTTCGGTATTCTTCAAACGGCAGTTTCCCATGCAGTCCGAGGCTCTTCAGGTGATGGTAGAACTCAGCGGTGAAAAGGAGGACACCCCACGGACCGAAAACTTCCTCTGCAATACGGATGGCCCGCTCCGTTCGCTCGAAAGGGATGAATTCTGCGTGAAAGGGGGACACACTGATCAGGATGGCCCGAAGCCCTGCCTTGCGCAAGGCTTCCAGCTTGCGCCGGGCAACCTGGTCGCTGGTCGCCCAATAGGCATTGGTCTCCACGTAGGCCAGGGGTAGCCGGTAGCGGTTCAGCATCTCCACCGCCTGGACAAGGAAGTCGAAGCGGAGGAAAGGTTCGCCCCCGGCAAGGTGAATGCTCCGCAGGGTGGGTCGGTAGTGGACCAACTGATCGCAGATGGCCTCCAGCGTCTCGATGGTCATCCATTCTCTTGCCCGCGGCGAACACGAGTAGAGGCAGTGACGACAGCGGTTGGTGCACTGATAGCTGAGGATAATACCCAGAGACTGAAGCGGGAGCGGGCGGAATGTGGAGTCAGAGGAGCTCGCGGCGCTCATCCTGTCGATTCCTTCGGACGGATCTCCTCATCGGGCGGTTCCGGTGCTGAGGAGGCCTGGGCCCGTTGGGACTCCCGGGCCTTTTCTTCCTCCCAGATCTGGTCCATCTCTTCCAGCGTGGCCTCTGAGGGGTTCTTGCCGCGCTCCTGAAGGATTCTTTCCACGGCCTGGAAGCGGCGGATGAACTTGTCGACCGTCTGCCGGAGGGCGTCCTCGGGATTTACGCCGAGGAAGCGGGAGAGATTCACGAGGGCAAAGAGCAGGTCGCCGAATTCCTCCTCGATCTCCCGCTGATCTTGGCGGGCGCAGGCGGTCTCGAGCTCCCGGAGCTCCTC
>JAPDPT010000018.1:13436-52171 GCA_034506315.1 candidate division KSB1 bacterium
CCTTTTCCCAAACCTCATCGGCACGCTTCCAGTCAAACCCGACGGTGGAGGCCTTTGCCTGGACCCTGTGGGCGCGTAGGAGGGCCGATAGTTCCCGCGGCACACCCTCCACCGCGGATTGCTTACCTTCGTCCCGCTTCACCTTCTCCCAGTGACGGGTCTGTTCGCGGGCCGTCTCGATGACCGCGTCGCCGAACACGTGGGGATGCCTGCGGACCAACTTGTCGTTGATCCCCTGCAGGACATCCGCGATGGTGAAGCGGCCCTCCTCTGCTGCGATCTGCGCGTGGAAGACAGCCTGCAGCAGCAGATCGCCGAGCTCCTCCGCCAGGTCGTCGTACCTCCCCTCATCAATGGCTTCGATCACCTCGTAGGCTTCCTCCAGGAGATATTGCCGGAGGCTCCGATGGGTCTGTTCCTTATCCCAGGGGCATCCCTTCTCGCCCCGGAGCGTAGCCATGATTTCCACAAGGCGCTCGAACTGCTTTCCGATCTCGGCCAATCCTTCCTCCCGTTGCGGTTACATCCCGTCGAGGGGCAACGTACGTACCGTAGATGAGCGTGCCGGGGATGAGCGGCCCGGACCTGCGTCATCCGGGGTCCGACGGGCTCTGGGGACACGACCGGGCCAGAAAAGCAATAGCTGCCGCCTTGGCACCTGTGCCCGCTTCCGTCGGCGGCCCTACGCAGGATGGACAGCCGTCCACGCAAGGGCAATTGCGGATGAGATCCAGGGTGGCCTGTACGAGCTGCTCGTGGAGGTGGAACAGCTTCTCGCTCAGGCCCACGCCCCCGGGGTAGTTGTCGTAGATGAAGATCGTAGGTTTGCCCGTGTGGGGTGCCCGTAACATGGGCACCGAACGGAGGTCCGAAGGATCGCACATCACGAAGATCGGCGCCACGTGATTGAGGGCATAGGCCAGTCCCTTGAGTCCCTCACCGGGATTGAGCCCCTCAGCTTTCAGCTGCATCTCTGTTTCCGGCGAAAGCTGCCACCAGTAGGCTGTTGTGTGCATTTCCATTTCCGGGAGGTGGATGCGTCCCCAGCCCACATTCTCGTGCGTGTGAAAGCGGATCTTCTTGTACATGGTCGGCAAGGTAGTGACACGCACCTCGCCGAGGGCTCGGCTGTCCTTTCCTGCCGGCCGTTCCTCGAATGTCTCGAGCACGCCGATGTCGGTCTTCAGCTCGGCATCGGTGTAGTAGTCGACCTCCACCTCGTGCACATAGGCCTTCCGCCGCTCCCAGTCCAGCTTGTCCACGTGGTACTGTCGGCCTCCGTGGAGGTAGATGGCTTCTTCGTGCACGAGCAGGGGGGCGCTGAAAAGATCCACCTCCCCGATGACCTGGTTGCCGCTGCTTGCGTCCACGATGACTACGTTTTCGGGCGAAGCCGTGCGCAGGCTCACCTCTTCGGCTGGGTAGACGTCGCTCGTCCAGTAGTACTTGCCCTCGCGGAGGTGCAACACGTGGTGTTCGCGGAGGTACTCCAGGATCTCGGGGGTGGACTCCACGCCGAAAACTTCATCCTCGTGGAAGGGCAGCTCAAAAGCCGCGCACTTCACGTGGCTCATCAGCACGACGAGATTATTGGGATCCAGGGTCCCGGCTTCCGGTGGGCGCTCAAAGAAATAGTCGGGATGGGTGACCATGTACTGATCCGTGGGATTACTGGAGGCGACAAGGATCGCTACCGACACCCCCTGCCGGCGGCCGGCCCTGCCTGCCTGTTGCCATGTGCTGGCCACGGTGCCGGGGTAGCCGGTCATGACACAGGCCTCCAGCTGGCCGATGTCGATCCCAAGCTCCAGGGCGTTGGTACTCACCACCCCCAGAACCTCGCCCGTTCGCAGCCCACGCTCGATCTTCCGCCGCTCCAGGGGAAGATAGCCACCTCGGTAGCCCTGCAGGCGATGCTCTGGGATGTGGTGCTTGCGCGCGCTTTCACGCAGGTAACTCAATAGGATCTCTACCCGCAGGCGGCTGCGGGCAAACACGATCGTCTGCACTTCGGCGGCCAGGAATCTCTCCGCGATTCGCGTGGCCTCATGGACCACAGACTTGCGGAGGCCGAGCTGGCGGTTGATCACCGGCGGGTTGTAGAGAATGAAGTGCTTCTCGCCGCTCGGAGCCCCGTTCTTGTCCACAAGTTCCACCGGTTCTTCCAAGAGCCGTTCCGCCAGTTCCCGTGGGTTGGCGATGGTCGCCGAGCAGAAGATGAATTGCGGCCTGGAACCGTAGTGGCGACAGATCCTCTTGAGGCGCCGCAAGAGGTTGGCCATGTGACTGCCGAATACGCCGCGGTACTGGTGAAGCTCATCGATCACGACATAGCGGAGATTCTCGAAGAGCTTGATCCACCGTGTGTGGTGGGGCAGGATCCCCTGATGCAGCATGTCCGGGTTGGTGACTACAATGTGCCCGCTGGCTCGGATCACCCGGCGCGCCGACTCAGGTGTGTCTCCATCGAACGTATAGGTCTTGATGTCCTCCCCGAGGGCCTCGACAAGGCCGTGCAACTCCTCCACCTGGTCCTGCGAAAGCGCTTTGGTGGGGAACAGGTAGAGGGCCCGGCTGTCCGGATCCTCGAGCACGGTCTGCAACACAGGCAGATTGTAACAGAGCGTCTTGCCCGAGGCCGTTGGGGTAACGACGACCACGTTCTTGCCGGAGCGGATAAGCTCAACGCTCTCGGACTGGTGGCTGTACAATTCCCGGATGCCCCTGGCCACAAGGGCCTCGCGCAGGCGGGAGTCCATCCAGCTGGGGAAGGGGCGGGTGATCGCCGGGCGCGCCGGAAGCACCTTCCAGGCGGTCACGTTGTCCATGAACAAAGCATCGGCGCGTAGAGCCTCAAGCACCGCTCCAAGTCCACGCGTCTTTCCCAGCGGATTCCCAGCTCGCTCACCCATTTTCCACACCGCATGTCCCGCGTAGAAAGTCGCTCCTGCGTCCTCCGTCGTTCCGAATCCCTCTCCGACCGGGCCAGAGGTACCTGGCGTCCCCAGGGGCTATGGAAGGACAGGCTCGACGCAAACCTCCCCCGGGGTCATGCCCCATAGGCCCACTGCGAGACCGGGCGCGGGAGGCCGTACGGGCCGTCGTGTGCAGGAACCGCATCTCGCTCACAGCCCGATCCCGTCGATTCGGCTGCCGCAGTCCGGGCATTTGCCGTCTTTCAGGCGGTTTTCGAGGATCGAAAAGCCCCAGCGTCGGATAAGGAGGGCCCGGCAATGGTAGCAGAAGGTATTTTCCCCCTCATCGCCGGGAACGTTACCGCTGTAGACGTACCGCAAGCCTTCCTCAAGACCGATCTGGCGCGCCCGTCGCAGAACCCGAATGTCGGTCGGCGGCCGGTCCACCATCCGGTAATGGGGGTAGAATCGGCTGACGTGCCAGGGCGTCTCCGGTCCCAGCTCGTCCCGGATAAACCGGGCGATGCTCCGGAACTGCTCGTCCGTGTCCACATAACCAGGCACGCAAAGGGTCGTCACCTCTACCCAGATCCCGAGCTTCTTCATTAGCCGGAGGGAATTCCGCACGGCTTCCAGATCGCCCCCTACCACGCGGCGGTAGAAGCCCTCGTCCCATCCCTTGAGGTCGACGTTGGCAGCGTGTAGGACGGGAGAGATGGCCCGCAAGGGCTCAGGGGAGATGAATCCATTGGTGACGAAGACGTTGAGCAGACCGCGTTCAGCGGCGAGGACAGCCGTGTCGAAGGCGTACTCGTAGAAGACGGTGGGTTCCGTATAGGTGTAGGAGATGGTCCTGCAACCGTGGCGCTCGGCCAGGCGCACCAGCTCCTCCGGGGGCAGGTCCTCTCCGGGGGCGGATCCCTCCGTCAGGCGAACTTGCGAGATGTCGGAATTCTGGCAGAAAAGACACCGGAAGTTGCAGCCCACCGTGGCGAGGGAAAAGGAGCGCGAACCCGGGAAGACGTGAAAAAGCGGCTTCTTCTCTATGGGGTCAATGTGGACGGCAATCGGTTTGCCGTAGACCAGGGAGTAGAGGGTCCCCTCACGGTTCTGCCTCACGCCGCAGACGCCCACCTGACCGTCGCGAAGCAAGCACTCGTGGGGACAAAGGGTGCACCGTACCCTCCCGTCTTCGAGCTTCTCGTAAAACCTTGCTTCCCTCATCGGCCTGACTCAGGAGCCGTGTCGGCTTTGGCCCTTTTCTCCTCTCGCTGGCGGCGGCTGAAGAGGCAGCCGCAGTAGTCCTGACGGTACAGCCCGAACTGGCGGCTCAGCTCCACCGAGCGGCGGAAGCCGTCGCGCTTCTTCAGATCGGTGGGAATGTACCGGACGCCGTATCGGGCCGCGACCTCCTCACCTATCTCGTTGATCTTAGATGCTGACTTGTGGGGGCTGACCGTGAGGACCACGGCAAAGCCGTCGAACTGCCGCTGCGCCGCCTCTTGCGCCGTGCGCTCCAGACGCATTCGGTAACAGACGTCGCAGCGCCGGCCCCTTTCCGGCTCGTCCTCCAGGCCCCGCACGAGATCGAACCAGCGCTGTGCGTCGTACGGGCCGACGACGTACGGTACCCCCATCTGGGCGCACAACCTCTCAAACTCCTGCGCCCGGAGGTTGTATTCCGCCTCCGGATGGATATTCGGGTTGTAGAAAAAGGCTGTGATCTCGTACTCGTTTCCCAGGCGCTCGAACCCGACCGTAGCGTCGGGCGCGCAGCAGACGTGGAGAAGCAATCGTGGTCTCTGGCTCATCCTCGCTTTCCGCGGTGCCGAGCGTGTGTCCCCGCTCTTATCCCCGCGAAACCGGCTGCGGGCTCCTCATTGCATCTGGAGAATGATCTCGATGCGCCGATTCTTGGCCCGGCCCTCTGGGGAGTCGTTGCTGGCGATCGGTCGCGATTCGCCGTGCCCTACAGCGATGATTCGGTCCTCCGAGATCCCCATATTGGCTAAAAGGTACTGCCGTACCGCATTGGCCCGTTCAAACGAAAGTTTCTGATTCGCCGTGTCGTCGCCCTGGCTATCCGTGTGCCCTTCAACCGCTACACGGGCTTCCGGAAATTCCCGGATCGCGGTTTGAACCTTGGAGAGCAGCTCGAAGTATTTTGGCTCAATGATTGCCTTACCTACGGGGAAAGCAAGGCCGTAGAGGCGGATCACCAGACGATCGCCGATTGTAACGACTTCGGCCTCTTGGGGTTCGAACAGGCTTGTGATCTTTCGGATCTTGGCTTCGCGCAGCCTCTGAGCTTCCAGCATGCGCTTTTGCTCGGCCAGCTGCTGCTCCAGTGAGGCGTGTCGCGACTCGATCTCCTGGATTTTCGCCCGCAGCTCGGCCAGGGACCGCTCCCGCTCGATGAGGCTGTTTTGCAGTCTTTCGTTCTCCGCCCTCAGAGTGCCGATCTGCGTCAGAATGGCTTCGCCAATGGCCTCCGGGGGCTGGCCCGGGGTTACCCCGATCCCCAGCTCCCGGGCCACGCGCCGCAGCTGGTCTTCACGAGACAGGATCGCTCCTTCGATGGCGCTGGCTGACCTCAGGCCCTGTTCGATCTCCTTGGCCAGGATCAAGGCCTGCAGGAAATGCCACTCAGCGCGTGCGGCCAGCTCCTTTGCCCGCTCGGTAGCGTAGCGGTCTGTGTCCAGCAACTTTTCCGCCTCGGCCAGGAAGGAGCTAGCCGTGGCGTAGGTCGAAGGGGTAAGCCGGTCACACTTCTGGGCCGTAGCCTGCGTGTAAAGCTCCCTGGCGTTGGTGAGGATCGAGGCCTTAATGGCGACCAGCTCAGCATCGCGAAACGCCTTCTCGGCGATCGAGCCCCTGCGCTTTGCGCCCTCCACATCTCCGCGTTCCAGCTGGGCGACCGCCTCGGCAAGACGTCGCTCGCCCTCTTGGTAAAGCTGGGGCGCCAGCTGCGGAGCCTGCGCCTTGAGCGCCGCTTCCCGCGCCGGGAGCAGGGTATCGAAGGCACGCTGCCCCATGAGGGCTACCTCCCGGGCTCTGCGCGCTGCCTGTGCGGCCTCGTCCAGGATCTTGCGAATGTCGGCGAGATTCTTCCCCCGATCGAAGGCGCGCTGCGCTTCTCCGAGCTTGCTCCGGGCTTGCTGGAAGAGACGGGGCGCCAGAAGTTCCGCCTGGTCCGCCCGCGCCTCTTCGATAGCCTTTTCCGTCGCCTCAAAGAGGCTGGCTCGGTCCACCTGCCCTCGTGCCACCGCCGCCGGAAGAAGGAACAGGACGACCGCGGCCACTGCCTTGTCCACTCGTCGCCGGCCCATACCGCCTCCTCGGTTACGGTTTTCCCCGCTCCCGAGCGAAATGCGTACCGACCCTCTCTTCCGCAAGCCGGTACGAGAAGCCTTCCCTGCCAGTTGCCAGCTTCGTGCCGATATTAGGCAAAAAAGCCCTGAATGTCAAGGACGCAGCCGAAGGCACGAGACAGGCGGAGGCGATCTTCGTGCCGATCGGTGTGGAGACCTGAACGAGTAATCCTGCACCCGTCTGTGTGTTCCAGATGGCGACTCTGCGGGGCAGACGCCAGCTGCGCCTGCAATTCTTGCCCCCGGGCGGGCGCGCCGCTTCTCCGTGCGGCTTTCCCCTCCGAGCCTGGGGTTCCCCCCTCCGGTAAGGCGTCGATGGCGCGAGCCAACGGCGAGAGGGGCGGAGACAGGTCTCTGCCTCCGCCCCAGGGGCGCTCATTCGCTTGCAGCTGCGCGCACCGCCTCCTCGCCCTTGGCCAGGAGAGGCCGTACCAGATCGATGGGGATGGGGAAGATGGTCGTGGTGTTGTTTTCGGTGCCGATCTCCAGGAGGGTCTGCAGGTAGCGCAGCTGGAGCGCGATGGGGTGTTTGGCGATGATTTCGGCCGCGTCGGCCAGCCTCTGGGAAGCCTGGAACTCGCCCTCGGCGTGGATGACCTTGGCGCGACGTTCGCGCTCGGCCTCGGCCTGCCGCGCCATCGCCCGCTGCATCTCCTGCGGAAGATCGACGTGCTTGATCTCCACCAGGGACACCTTCACCCCCCACGGGTCGGTGTGGTGGTCGATGATCTCCTGGAGGTTTTGATTGATCTTCTCACGGGCGGACAATAGCTCGTCCAGCTCCACCTGGCCGAGGACGCTCCGCAGAGTAGTCTGCGCCAGCTGAGACGTGGCGTAGAGGTAGTCTTCCACCTCGACGACGGCCTTGGCAGGATCCATCACACGGAAATAGAGGACGGCGTTCACCTTTACGGACACATTGTCCTTCGTGATCACGTCCTGGGGCGGTACGTCCATGGCGACCGTCCGCAGGCTAACCTTGACCATGCGATCCACGATAGGGATGAGGAGGAAGATCCCCGGCCCGCGTGTTCCCACCAGCCGGCCGAGGCGGAACACAACTCCGCGCTCGTACTCCCGCAGCACCTTGACGGCACTCAGGAGCAGGAAAAACAGAATGGCCAGTACAACAATCAATGGCTGCATCGTTCGCTCCTCCCGCTAAACTGGCGTCCGCTTTTGTCCTTTCCCCTCAAATGCCACAAAACCGCCTCCTCCGTGGGCTCTCCGACGTGAGAAGGGGAGACGTTCCCCTCACGGGGTCGCACTGGGGCGCACAGGCTCCACCCGCAGGGTCAGGCCCTCCACACTCACCACCCGCACCCGGTCCCCCTTGCGGATGGGCTGGTCACTCATGGCTCGCCAAATCTCGCCGTGGAGCTTGACCTGCCCGTCTTCCTCCGGTCCCAGCCGGGTCAGAGCCAGGCCGATCTCGCCGATCAGTCCCTCTCGCCCCGTGGTGGGCTTGGCGCGCTTAGCCTTGAGGGCCATCCCCAAGGCGAAGACGAAGAAAGCCGCCGTCGTAATGGCTGCGGCAATCACCACGCTCACCGAGACTCGCAGCGCCGGTAACTCGTAGGTGTTGAAGAGCATCAGGGAGCCGATGATCATGGACACGATCCCGCCAAGTGTCAAAATCCCGTAGCTGGTCACTTTCACCTCGAGAATGAAGAGGACGATTGCAAACAGGATCAGGAGGAGACCCGCGTAATTCACCGACAGGGTTTGCAGGGCGAAAAAGGCCAGGATGAGGAAGATCCCGCCGACGACCCCGGGCAGAATGGCTCCAGGATTGCTCAGCTCAAAGAACAAGCCGTAGATGCCAAGGATAAGAAGGATGTAGGCCACGGTGGGATGGGAGATCTTGTAGAGGATCCGGTCCCGCAGGGTCATGGGCTCAGAAACAACCTTCGCCTGGCGCGTCCGCAGGACCTTGGGGCCCGAGGCGAGCTGCACCTGCCGGCCATCGAGGACGACGAGGAGGGAGTCCAGAGAGGGGGCGATCAGGTCGATAACACCCTGTCGGAGGGCTTCTTTTTCGGTGCAGGACACGCTGCGCCGTACTGCCTGCTCGGCCCAGTCCGGGTTGCGCCCGCGCTTCTCGGCGATACTGCGGATGTACGCCACCGCCCAGTTGGTGATCTTCTCCTCCATCACCCGCGAGGTGTCGGCGGTTCCCCCAATGCTGACCGGATGGGCTGCTCCAATGTTTGTCCCTTCGTCCATCGCGGCGATGTGCGCGGCCAGCGTAATGAATACCCCAGCGCTCACCGCCCCGGCTCCGCTGGGCGATACGTACACCACAACCGGGACATTGGCGGAGAGCATCTTCTTCACGATGTCCTTGGTGCTCTCCAGAAGGCCCCCGGGCGTGTCCAGGCGGATAATCAAGCACTCCGCGCTTTCCTCCTCCGCGGCTTCCAGATGGCGGAGGATATACTGCGCCGATACGGGATTGATGATGCCGTCCACGTCAATCACGTGGACGGTGGGTACCCTTGAGCCTTCCGCCACTTGCGTCTGAGCCGGGGTCGAAGGGAGCCCAAGGAAGGCGAACACGCTCAGCCCCGCCCAAGCCCTTTGGAGTCTCGCTGCCCTCACGTCTGGATCCTCCCTGCCCGCCTCTTGGGCAGTGCAAAGCGCTCACCGTCTGCTCAAGGCGTAGAGCAGCAGCGACAGCAGCAAGCTCACCAACACGCAGCTGGTGAGGGGGAAGTAGAAGCGGAAATTCTCCCGCTCGATGCGGATGTCTCCAGGCAGCCTTCCGAGGAAGGACAAATGATGTTGGCCGAGGGTGAGAATCAAGCCCACCAGAACCAGCACCAATCCGGTCGTCAGCAAGAGCTTCCCGAAAAACTCCATTCCGTTGGCCCGCATGGCTTGCCTGCCTAACCCTCTGGTAAGCTCCTATGCGCCAGGCAATTTAGCAAAGAGGCCTTGCTTTGTCAATCCCTTTTGGCTGGGGCACCGTAAGGGCCTGGGTCTGGCATTTCTTTCCGGTGCTGCCCTGGTTAGCGGGTCTGCGCCTGGGAAGTCGCCTCGCCCTGAGGCCGGAAGGCGGGAAGGCACGCCGTGGCGGAATCTGTCGCGAGCCGGATGAGGGGGACAGGCCTTGGGTCGGGTCCCTCGCCCCTCTCCCATCAGGCGGCGTTTCTTTGTCCCTGGTAGACGAGCCCGAAGGGCGCTTTCTTCCCGTAAGACGCGGTGAAAATCCGAGCGTGTGGGATTTTTGTCTTCCCTTCGCTCGCTTCGCCGGGTCCAGGAGAAGGGATCCTACCTTTTGCGGGGCGGGCGAGGGAAGGCAGGTCTCGCCCGCCCGGGCCGTTGTTCCGCTGATTCCGAGAGATCACTTGAAGAATTGCGCCTCGGATGCCCACAGGTTTTCCAGCGCCCCGGAGATTTCCCTCCCGCGCCTGTAGGCCACCGGGCTCTCGCACCGGCGCTTGAAGGTAGGTCACCCCTTCGATCTCAGACCCCTACCGAAGGTGCCGCCTCCGCGGCCATCGAGCGAGACTGTTTCCCTGACCCGCACCGCACGTTTCCCCCGCAAGGCAGCCGTCCGAGGCCCGGGAGGCGTGTCCGCAAACTCTGGATTGGAGGCCCCTCTGGATACAAGTGTCCCCTTGGGCTCACTTCAGCATGTTTGCGATCGTATCGTGCTGACCGTCGCAGGTGGCAGCTACGTCCCGGATCATGTAGGCCAGAAGCTCTGACGTCGCAAACTGAGTGGGCAGCTCCCATTCCACGTCGATGTCCCCGTTGGCCTGGTCAATGGAGAACTTGGAGCCGGGGACCTGGCTGTTGTAGCGTAGGAGGCGTTCCTTGACGGCCTCCGGGAACTTGTAGTTGTCCTCCTTGTCGATCATGGTGCAGCTGATGCAGATCCAGCTTTTCTTGTCGCTGTTGTAGGCGACCCGCACCATCCATCGATCCACCCCGCTGGCCTCGTCCGGCTTGAAGCTGAACACGTAGATCCCCTGATACTCGAGGTACGTGAGGCCCGTTCCTTTGACAAGGGATCCGAGGGGGTCGGATTGCGCCAAGGCCGGGTGCACCAGAACCTGCCAGAACAAGCCGACCGATGCGACCATCACTGCTGCGCGTTTGGGACTCATTGCTCGCCTCCTGTGTTGTTTGGTGCCCTCGGGAGCTTCTCCGGGGCGATGGCCCTCCCGCGGTGGTCGGGGGACGATGACACCGGTCGGCCGCGCAACTTCGGCCCAACGCAGTTTCACGGAGGGAGAGATTGGGTATGCTGCAGACCCCTCTACTGCTCTCTCCGACTCATCCTGTCCCGGCCGGTCCGGTTGGGACTGCCCCGGGGGTCTCGCACTTCGTACAGGCTGAAGCTGTCGGGGACCTCCCTGCGTGCCGGAACTACAACCGCACCTTGCCGGCGGGATGGAAGATCCGCGGGGTGACAAGAGGAAATTCGGCCTAATCTACGGGTTCTTCAGTCTCATTGCAACCCGGCGCCTAACTTTTTCTTTCGGATCATTGCTCCTCCGGATAAGGCAGGGTCTCGGTTCCGCTCTTTCCCCCATCGGAGGGGCGCCCGGCAATATTTGCCGTTTAGCTGTGCTTGCCTTTCCTGCTCGGACCCGGAATCGTTGCCGGAGGGATACCCGGCCTACCTGGCACCGGGTGCACAAGCGAGGGTGAGGCCCGCAGAGCTCCGCACCCAAGCCTTGAGGCAGGAAACGCTGGCATATGCATTGCTAAGAACCGTAGCCGGTAGCTGCCTATCGAATCGGGAGCATCAAGATGATCCTGCAGAGAATTCTGGCTAAGACAGCCCTCCCCGTCCTCGAGAAGAGTCTGGATGCCGCGTCTCTGCGACAAAGGGTTACCGCCGAGAACTTAGCCCATGCTTCCACTCCCGGATACCGCCGGCAGAAAGTGGTATTCGAGGAGGAGCTTGGCCGGGCGCTTTCTCAGCAAGCAAAGGTCAGCGCTTTGACCCACCCAGCCCACCTGCCCGTAGGGCGAAGGCGAGTAGAGGAGGTGGAAGCGCAGATTGTGGAGGACCGCGATCCGGGCAACGGCACCGGGGTCAACAACGTGGACACCGAGCGCGAGCTCGCCGATCTTGCCAAGAGCCAGATCTACTACGCCTACGCCGCGCGCCTGGTGGCCCGGAGCTACGCCACCCTGCGCGAGAGCATACGGGGCAGAACGGGCTGACGATCCAGGTACGGACCGGAGGCTAAGAGATGGCACTGCGAGGTATTTTCTCCGCAATTGACATCAGCAGCAGCGGCCTTTCGGCGCAGCGTCGCAAGCTCAACGTGGTCGCCTCGAACATCGCCAACGCAGAGACGACCCGCACCGAAACCGGCGGTCCCTATCGCCGACGGCTGGTGCAGTTCAGCCAGGCGCCAGGTAGTACCTTTGCCACTGTCCTTCGGCGTGTCGTAGGCAAGCTCACCACCACCCATCCTCGTCACATTCCTCTGGCTGCCGAGAAGGTGGAGACGACCTGGACCCAGGGGCAGGTGGAGGCTCAAGAGACCGTAGACAACAGCCAGTTCCGCCTCGTGTACGACCCCGGACATCCGGATGCCGACAGAAACGGCTACGTCGCCTATCCCAACGTGAATATCGTGACCGAAATGGTGGACCTGATCACGGCGTCGCGCGCATACGAGGCCAACCTGGCGGCCATTAACGCGGCCAAAGACATGGCCAAACGCGCCCTGGAGATTTGAGCTGGTCGTGTGGAGGGAAGGCAATGAGAATCGAAGCGGATCCCTCTTTCCCCTTGTTGCGGGAGTACAGAGCGCAGCGTGTGACCCCTTCCGGGGGGCAAATCGAGGGGGTGGAGTACGTTCGCTCGCCCCAGAACGCGGCGCCCGCCCGCACGGTACAGCTCCCCGGAGAGGAAAACCCGGCAGAAGAGAATCCGGCCGAACTGGGCCGGTTGCTAAGTGACGAGGAGGAAAACCTGATCTACCAGCTTTTCCCCGACCCGGGGCCAGACTGGGGGATCAAGGCTTATCGTGCAGCGAAAGCCGGGAGCGAGCCGCAACCCTCGTCATCGCGCTCCCGTCTGGATCTTGTCGGCTGAAACAGGAGGTCGGCCATGCCTTTGGGCCCCGTTCAACTCCTGGAGCGCTTGCCACGAATCGCAGGTTCGGATGCAGCAAGAGCCTCTGAGAAGGGTGAGGTCACGTCGTTCGGCGAAACCCTCAAGAAGTTCCTGTCCGACGTCAACGAGCTCCAGCTTGAAGCGAATGAGCAGATGGAGAAGCTGGCCGCTGGTCAGGCGGAGAATCTCCACGACGTAATGGTAGCGGTCGAGAAGGCCAGCATAAGCTTCGAGCTCCTGCTGGAGATCCGAAACAAGGTGCTCGAAGCGTACCAGGAGATCATGCGAATGCAGCTGTAGGTGACAGGCCACTCTTGCCACAGGTCGACGTCTGTAATGCACAGGTGAAAGAGAATGCCGGAAGCGCTTCGCCAGGCTGCCGAAAAGCTGCGCCAGTTTTGGTCCGCCCTCAACCTCGGTCAGAAGGCGGTCCTTGTGGGTTCCGTCGTCGGCTCCATTGTACTGGTCCTGGCGCTGGTTCATTGGGCCTCGCGTCCCGACTACACGGTGCTGTTCACCAATCTTGATCCGAAAGATGCCTCGACGATCGTCGAGCAGCTGCGCGCCAAGAAGGTCCCTTACGAGTTGCGGGACGGTGGGACTACCATCCTGGTGCCGCAGGAGAAAGTGTACGAGCTGCGGCTGGAGCTTGCGGGACAGGGTCTCCCTCTCATGGGGACCGTGGGCTATGAGATCTTCGACCGCAACAACATCGGTCTCACGGATTTCGTCCAGAAGGTCAATTACAGGCGGGCTCTGGAAGGGGAGTTAGCCCGAACGATCTCCACCCTGGCGGAAATTTCTTCCGCCCGGGTGCACATCGTCGTGCCTGAACCCTCCCTCTACGCTTCGGAGCAGAAGGAACCGACGGCTTCCATCGCCCTCCGCTTGCGGCCGGGCGCCCGCCTTAGCCCGGTGCAGGTGCAAGGGATTGCGAACCTGGTGGCCTCCAGTGTGGAGGGACTGAGGCCGGAGAACGTCACCATCGTCGATAGCTACGGCAACGTCCTGAACGCTCGCCGGGAAAGGGAAACGCTGGCTAGCCTCACGGCGTCGCAGATCGAGCTCCAGCGCGACGTGGAGGATTACCTCGGCCAGAAGGTAATGAGCCTGCTCGAAGGGGTGGTGGGACCGGGGCGAGCGCGCGTGCGCGTGACGGCGGAGCTCGATTTCGATCAAGTCGAGCGGACTCAGGAGACCTACGACGCGGAAAACCCGGCCATTCGGAGCCAGGAGACGAGTCTGGAGATTCTCCCACAAGGCCAGGGAGGAGGAAGGCGGGAATCGAACGTCACCAATTACGAGCTGAATCGCACGGTCGAGCGCGTGGTGCAATCTCCAGGAGCCGTGCGCCGGGTCACGGTGGCGGCCATCGTCGATGGCCGTTACCAGCCCGTGAAGGGGCCGGACGGAAAGCAGACCCAGCAGTTTGTGCCGCGCTCGCAGGAGGAGCTGGATAAGCTCACCGCCCTGGTCCAGAGCGCCATCGGCTACGATGCAAAGCGAGGGGATCGCGTGGAGGTGACCTGCCTCCCCATCCAGAATCCGGAGGAAGAGGAGCTGCGGGAGGTAGATCGCCGGGCCTTCCTGTTTCGCGTCCTGGAGAAGGTGGCGCTGGGTCTGGCCGTTTTGCTTCTCCTTGGCCTGATCCGTTCGGGGATCCGGGACTTCCGCGAGGTCGCCATGGCCTATCTGCGCCGTTCCTCCGAGGAGGTCGGCGAGCCGGAGGCGGAAAAGGAGGTCTTGGAGCGGCTGGACCGTCGGCGCCAGGTGGTGTATTTCGCGCGGCGAAAACCGGACGATGCGGCCAAGTTGGTGAGGACCTGGCTGGTACAGGACCATCGGTGAGCTATGCCGCTGAGGGAGATTCGGTACGAGGAGCTCACGGGGCACCAGAAGGCGGCTATCCTTCTGATCGCGTTGGGAGTGGAGGCGGCCTCCCTTCTGGCACGCCACTTCTCTGACCAGGAGATTGAGGCCATCACCAAGGAGATGGCCGCCCTGCACGACGTCCCCGCCCAGATCATCGATCGTGTGGTCATCGAATTCTACGACATGATCCGGGCGCGAGAATACATCGCCCAAGGGGGACTGGAATATGCGCGCCGCATCCTGGAGCAGGCCCTGGGTCCCAAGAGGGCCAACGAGCTACTCCAGAGAATCGAGCGCACCTCCAAGCTGAGCGGCTTCGAGTTCATGCGGAGGGCGCACCCGAATCAGATCCTGAACCTGATCCAGAACGAGCATCCCCAGACGATCGCGCTGATCCTTTCCTTTGTGGAGCCGGCCCAGGCGGCGCGAGTCATCCTGCGACTCCCCGAGGACAAACAGAAGGAAGTGGTTTACCGGATGGCCACGATGGAGCAGGTCCAGTCGGAGCTGCTCAGCGATCTGGAGCGGGCCCTGGAAATGCAGCTGGAAACCATGGAGTCGTCGCACGCCACCGCCGAGGCGGGCGGGGTGAAAACGGTGGCGGAGATCCTTAACCTGGCGGGCAAAACAGCGGAAAAGCTGATCCTGGACGAGATCGAGGCGCGTAACCCGGAGCTCGCCGACAAGATCCGGGACCTGATGTTCACCTTTGACGATTTGATCCTGCTCGATGACCGCAGCATCCAACGGGTGCTCAAGGAGGTGGATACCCGCCAGATGGCCCTGGCCCTCAAGGGAGCCAGCGAGGAGGTCAAGCAGAAGATCTTCAAGAACATGTCCGAGCGCGCTGCCACCATCCTGCGCGAGGAAATGGAGTACATGGGCCCGGTCCGCCTGCGCGACGTGGAGGAGGCGCAGAGGCAAATTGCCAACATGGTCCGTACCCTGGAAGAAGAGGGCGAGATCGTCATCGCTCGCGGCGGAGGTTCGGAGGAGATCCTTGTCTGACCGCGTGAAGAGAATTCTGAAACGCGAGGAGGTCCTGCTCCGGCGCCGCCCCTTCCCCAACGCGGAGGGGGAAGAGGATCTCTACGTGGCCGATCGGCCGGACGGGGCCGGTAAGGCCAATGTCCTGGCCACGGCAACGATTCTGCCACCCGCCACGGAAGAGGAATTGAAGAGCGCCTGGCAGGACGGTTTTCAGGAGGGATATCGTCAGGCTCAGGAAGATTTGCGCCCCCTTATTGCCAGCCTCCGGGAGGCCACCCGTACGGTCCAGGAGGAGCGGGACCGGCTGATCCGGGACGCAGAGCTCGTCGTGGTACGCCTTGCCTACGAGGTTGCAAAGAAGATCGTAGGTCATGAGGTCCAGATGCGCTCGGACGCCATCGTATACATCGTGCGGGAAGCGCTGCGACGCATCGCCGACCGCGATCGTATCGTCATCCGCTTGAACCCTCAGGATGCGCGCGCTGTCCGCAATCACCCCGCACTGCGCCCCGAGCTCTTCGATTCGTTCGAGGCGGTGGAGATACGAGAGGATGAAGAGGTAGGGCGTGGCAGTTGCCTCGTCGAGACTTCTTCCGGCCTCATCGACGCCAGTTTGGACACGCAGCTCGCCGAGATTGAGGCGGCCTTGTTTGGAGAGGACTGATGGCCGACACTCCGCCCAAAAGCGTCGACCGCTGGGCCAAATACGAGGAGCGGATTCGGACGGCCAATACGATCTGCGCCAAGGGGAAGGTGTTCCGCGTGGTCGGTACGGTGGTGGAGTCCGTTGGGCCCGTGGCTTCGGTGGGCGACCTCTGCCAGATCCGCAGCCGGCGTAACGGCAGCTCCAGCCTGGCGGAAGTGGTCGGCTTCCACGATCGCCGGGTGCTTCTGATGCCTCTGGGAGAGCTGAACGGCATTGCACCGGGTGCGGAGGTGATCAACAGCCGATCGGCCATTACGGTCAATGCCGGGAAGGCTCTCCTGGGACGCGTGCTCAACGGGCTCGGACGACCCGTCGACGGGCTGGGGCCGATCCACGCCGAGGATCGGCTCCCGATCTTCAATCAGCCACCGCGGCCTCTGGAGCGCCGGCGGATCCAGGAGATTTTGGCCACGGGTATCCGGGCCATCGACGGCCTCCTTACCTGCGGCAAGGGTCAGCGGATGGGGATCTTCGCCGGAAGCGGGGTCGGCAAGAGCGTGCTTCTCGGGATGATCGCGCGCAATACTTCGGCCGACGTCAACGTTATTGCGCTGGTGGGCGAGCGGGGCCGGGAGGTGCGGGAGTTCATCGAGAGGGACCTCGGAGAGGAGGGATTGCGTCGCTCGGTCGTGGTCGCGGTGACCTCTGACGAGGCTCCACTGTTGCGCGTCAAAGGTGCCTTTGTCGCCACGACCATTGCCGAGTACTTCCGTGATCAAGGGTACGACGTGCTGCTGATGATGGATTCCCTCACGCGCGTGGCGATGGCCCAACGGGAAATCGGCTTGGCCATCGGCGAACCCCCCACCAGCAAGGGCTACACCCCCTCGACCTTCTCGCTTCTGCCTCGGCTGCTGGAGAGAGCAGGCAACAGCAGCCGGGGTAGCATCACCGGGCTGTACACAGTGCTGGTGGAGGGCGACGACCTGAGCGATCCCGTGGCGGACACAGCTCGGGCTATTCTGGACGGCCACATCGTTCTCAATCGCAGGCTCGCCAATCAGAACCACTACCCGGCGGTCGACCCGCTCCAGAGCGTGAGCCGGGTGATGTCCGACGTCGTCGATCCCAACCATCTGGAGGCGGCTCGGATCATCACCAGTCTCCTCGCTACCTACAGGGAGGCGGAAGATCTGATCAACATCGGCGCCTACGCCCGCGGGAGCAACCCGGAGATCGATCGGGCCATCGAGATGATGCCCCTGATCAACGACTTCTTGCGCCAGTCCGTTGCGGATCGGGGCGAGTTTCAAGAGACCCTGAAGCGGCTTCTGGATCTGGCGGCCAGGGCAAAATCCCGGTGAGCAGGACGGTAGGATGGCACCCTTCCGGTTCCGATACGAACGGCTGCTGCAGCTGGCGCTCCAGAGGGAGCGACAGCAAGCCTACGTGGTGGGCCGCAAAATGGCCGAGGTCATCCGACAAAGGGAGAAGCTCCAGGCACTTGGCCGACAGTGGGCCGAGGCTCGCCAGACCTGGCTTGGGGAGGTCGGCCAGGGTGGTCGAGCCGCCGACCTCTCAGCAGGTCTCCGATGGCTGCTCGCTCTGGAGGGTAGAATCGAGCAGGAAAACAGGACGCTCCGGAGACTTGTTGCGGAGCTGGACCTGGAGCGAGCACGTCTGGTGGAGACGGTGAAAAGGCGCCGCATCTTCGAGAAGCTCAAGGAAAAACACCGGGGGGCGTTCGAAGAACGCGAGCGCAGGTTGGAGCAAAGAACACTGGACGAAATCGCCAGCCTTGCCGACTGGCGCTCAAGGTCGGAGACGGTGGATGCGGTACGCACTCAGGATACGCAGGGTTAGCTCGGGCTCACACGCAGGAACGGAAGCTCGAGCCGAAGCTTCTCAAGGCAGACAGGCCCTTCTCTTTTCCAACCCGGGGTCAGGCTTTGCGTCCCGAAAGGCCGCGTCGAGCGACCCAATACACGGGATCCGGTGGGCAGCGTGGCTCCTTGATGACCAATCGGGAGGGGTCCTGACGTGGGTCGTGGGTTTTCTCATCTCGTACGCCGTTGTCTTTTGCCTCACGTTCTACTTCCTCAACGGGCGCAGTCTTCGGATCCAGCGGCCTGGTCCCGCCCCAGCGGCCGAGGAGACAACGGCCGAACGGGAGGCGATCCGCACGCTGGCCGATTCCCTTGTCTTGCTCCGGGACCAGCTGGCCGCAGCTCGATCTGTCCTCGATTCGCTCACAACCGAAGCCAATCGCAAGCAAGTCGAATTGCGTTCGCTTACGGAGAAGTTGACGGCGCTGGAGGATCAAGAGCGACAGGAAGAGCTCCGGCGGGCGCGCAAGCTTGCCGCTATCCTCTCGGCCTTGCCGGATAGCTCGATTCAGTCCATGGCGGCAAGCCTGGACGATGACCTCCTGGTGATGGTGCTGCAGAAGAGCGCGGAAAAGACGGCGGCGCGGGTGCTGGCCGCCCTGGACGCGGCACGGGCCGCCCGACTCTCGCAGCGACTGG
Source organism: candidate division KSB1 bacterium (assembly GCA_034506315.1). Taxonomy (GTDB): domain Bacteria; phylum Zhuqueibacterota; class Zhuqueibacteria; order Oleimicrobiales; family Geothermoviventaceae; genus Zestofontihabitans. The sequence continues at coordinate 31,844 of JAPDPT010000018.1, forward strand.
TCCTTGCGGAGTAGCCCAAAAGGAGAATCCGGACCGAAACGCGGTAACGGCCACTGAGGGACGAAAACCCATGGTGACTCGGGAAATGGAGCTATCGGTTCTGCCCATTGTAGCCGGCACCAGCGCACTCACTTCGCATCCCGAACCCCAGCCAGGGGGAGAAGCCACAGGTACCGCGACGTTTCCGCTCCTCCTGGCCGGTGCTCTGGGAAGCGCGCCGGAGCCTGTTCCCGCCAACTCCCTCCAGAAGTGCCAAACCAGCCGCTGCACTGGGGTACACGGCCCGGGCCAGGCGGCTGTCCAGTGCGTCGGGGAAAGGGAAGGAGAAATCTTGCGGGTGTTCGGGCTGATGATCTCCGAACCTCCGCCCCTGAACGAGGGAGCGAGCGAGATCTGGCCCACCGGCCATTTTCAGACAGTAGGTGCCCGGGCGCTGGAGGGGGGTAGCGCGGACGAATCGGCCCAAGAGGCGGCAGCGGCTGCCGGTTCCGGCCTGGGTGCTGCGCTGTTCAACGCTCTGTCGCAGACGCCGGCGGGCGAGGCGGAGATCCTGTACCCACAGGGAGAGGGCTTTCCGGAGAGCCCGAGCTCCCCGGTTGGAGGCGCAGCGTTCCCCGGGACACAGACTCACGACGCTCCGGCTCAGGGCTGGGAGCCGAGCGGTGACCGCTCCGGGACAGGTCTGATCCTGAGTGGCCAGGGCTTTCCCGATGAGCCACGAGCTCAGGGAAGAGAGCGCGGAGGGCTCGCTGTGCCGGACGTTCCTGAGGTCGGTCCGGGGACCCTCGGGCAGCACGACGGGCAGGGGCTTGTGCCACCTGCCCTCGAGCCACGGTGTGGCCCGATAGATGGGGCCGTCAGGCCGCAGGAGCAGCCGAGCTCGGTGAAAGCCTCTTTCTCCGAAGCCGTACGGGCCGAGGCGACCGGGAGGGCCAAGCTCACCCAGGGTGTACCCTCGCAGCCGAAAGAAATGAGCGCTGGAGGTGCGCCTGGGGCTCTTCCATCCCGGGCGAGCGCTGCGGCCCCGTGTGGCCTGCCGGGGACACCTGAGCCCAACCTGGCGAGCGCGGCGATCGTTTCGGGAGGCCCGAGCTGGTCTGATTCCTTCGGGCTTGCCCCGACCCGCTGGGGCATCGAGGGTTCAGAAGAGGGAAGTGACATCTTGCGCGCCGGAAGCGGGGCGCCGGAGGGAATCCCGGGTGCGCCATCCGGGCTGCGGACAGGCTCGGAGCCGAGAGAGGCGGAGGGGTTTCCGCGCAGCGCGCGTGTGGCCATGAGCAAGTTCCTCCCGGTAGATTCCGGCCCTTCCGCGCTGGGGGCCGAGGACAAGCGGACGGGCGGTCCGAGGCCGCCCGCAAGCGGAGCGCGTACCAATCGGGCGCCCGTGGGGAGGGCGGGCGCAGATGCCGCTTCTCAGATCCCCTCCTCGATCGGGAACGGACCGGAGCTGCAGGTCGAGCCGGATCCCGGCCTGCAAACGGGCGGCCTGGAAGCGAAACACCCGGTGGAAGTGGGCGCAAGCCAGCACCGGGAGGATCGCTCTTCGGCAGCCCGTCACCTTCCCACATCACCGGAGCTGCCTCGTCTGAAGATCGAAGATCCGACCTCCCCCGTAGCGGAGGGCCAATCTGGAGGCCCTGGAGCCTCCTACCGCGCGCCTCTGGAATTCGCCGCAAGGTCGGAAACATGGGCAGAGTCGGGGGATCCGTTCCGGGTGGAGACCACACCAACCGGGGCTTCGATCCCGGCCGGACAGCCGGTCCCTGAACAAGGAGCCGAGGACACCCACCGTATCCGCAGCACGCCGGTTGCGGAGGCCGCGGCGCGCGGGACAGTCCCCCCCGGGCCTGCGGATTGGGGACCCCCAACGTTTGCGGCACGGGAGGAAGTGACGTCCAACGGAGTGGATGTCCTGGAACAGCCCCTGAACCTGCGCCCCTTGGCAGGGCAGGGAGAGGAACGACCGGCTACCGGACAGGTCCCGCCCACTTCGCCGTCCGAGGCCTCGGGTGTGCAGACTTCGGAACGACCGGCCTCAAGCCTGGAAAGGGCGATGGCCGAGCTTGGCTCCGTGGTCGAAGACCTTCGGGTGGAGCAGGTGGTGGCGCGGGTGGGTGTGCGCACTCCGCAGCTGAGCGAGGTCGATGGAAGGGACGGGTCGGATCCCCTCCGCCAGACGGACGGGGATATCGCTTCCCCGAAGAGCTCGAAGCTCGGCGAGACCCCTGTGATTCACCCGAAGCGAGCCACTGCGGTCGGAGAGGCAGCGGACCGCGCCCAAAGTCGAAGACAGGAGATGCCGCCGAGCTCGCCCGACGTCCTCCGGAGCGCCCGGCCGGGGCTCGATCGAATGGCTGAGCGCGTCGCTTCGGGTCGGACCCTGGTCGAGAGGCCGGAGGAGGGGAGCGTTCTGCCATCCCCAGGAAGCCTACCACCTGAACGGCAGGCGCCGGCCGATTCGGGGACGGACGTGGCCCGTGCGAGCCTGCGCAGCCAGAAAGGAGACTCGGGACCGAGGACGGGTGAAGCGGACGGGTCCGGTCGGCTTTCGGTCTCGGCCAGGTTTGAGACCGCCGTTAAACCCCAGAGCCGAGAGGCGGGAACACGTGATCTGTGGACGGCCCCAGCTGCTCCCCGGTCGGAAGGGATTCAGTCCGGTTGGGCGAGCCGAGCTTCCGGCCGGACGTCGGGCCCCACACTGGCGCGCTGGGAGTGGTCTGGCCTTGCTCCCCAGGTGCGGCCGGTGGTGCAGCGCCTGCTTGGGCAGGGAGAGGCCGAGGTAGTGGTACACTTGCGACCGCCTGAGCTTGGGCGCCTCAGGGTGGAGGTCAAGTCCAGGGCGGGAGAGGTGGTGGTGCGGCTGGAGGCAGAGGATCAGGCGACGCGGGAGGTGTTACGGGCCCACGCCGGGGAACTGGAGGGGTCTCTGAACAGCCAGGCCCATCAGCCCGTTCGTGTGGAGGTGCGGGCGCCTGAGCCGGGAAGTCTGGCCCTGGGCGAGAGGGAGGGACGCCGGTCAGGCCATGAGGCGCACGAACGGCCCGGGCGGCCTCCGCGGCAGGAAGTTTTCCAATCGCCGGACTCGGATGGCACGAAGGCGCAGGTGCCAGGGCAAGGATGGTGGGCCTGAGTCAACCGTGAGGAGGTGAGCACAGATGGAGGTGTCGTCGGCAACGAACCAGTCGTCGAGCCTGCTGACCCGCCCGGTGACCACCCAGCAGGTCCTCGGCAAAGACGATTTCCTGAAGCTTCTCATCACGCAACTTCGTCACCAGGATCCCCTGAGCCCGCTGCAGAACGAGGAGTTCGTGGCCGAGCTGGCTCAGTTCAGCAGCCTGGAGCAGATGCAGAACATCAACAGCAGCTTGCAGGAGAGCATCCAGACGAATTACCTGCTCAACCAGTCGATCACCAACTCCCTGGTGGCTGCCCTCATCGACCGGGAGGCCAAGGTGCAAGGCGAGCAGTTCTACCTTGGCAGCGGCGAAACCGTCCGCCTGGAGTTTGAGCTGCCGTCGGCGGCGGAGAAGGCCATCCTGCGTGTCTACGATTCTGCCGGGCAGGTGGCGTACAGCAAAGATCTCGGCCCTCTGGCTGCTGGCTCCCACCAGCTGGAGTGGGGACGGGGGTTCTCAGCTGGAGCCTATCGGTATGAGGTGGAGGCCGCCTCGCAGGGTCGGGCCATCGAGGCGCGACAGTACGTCCTCGGCACAATTACGGGGATTCGGTACAGCCAGGGCGTAGCCTCCATCCTGCTCGGCCCGATGGAGGTCTCGCTGGGGGATGTGGTGGAGATTCGGAAGCATAGCTGACCGGAAGGAGGTGATGCGCGGTGAACCGGATCGATCCGACCATGTACCCGCACGTTCGCAGCGTTGGTTCGCCGACGGGAGGGGCCGAACGCGCGCGGAGCCAGGCTGCGGCGGCCTCTGGGCCGTTTGCGGAGGTCCTTCGAAAGGAGCTGGAGGAGGTGCGCTTTTCGGCGCACGCCCAGCAAAGGATGGCCTTGCGGGGGATCCAGCTCACAGCGGAGGACCAGGCCCGTCTGCGTGAGGCCGTGAATCGTGCCGAGGCCAAAGGGGCGCGGGACTCCCTCATTCTGCTGCGGGACATGGCCTTCGTCGTGAGCGTCCGGAATCGCACGGTGATCACGGCCCTGGATGGACCGAGCCTACGCGAGGGGGTGTTCACGAACATCGACAGCGCGGTGATTCTGTAGCCTGGAACTGGGGCTGGACCCCTTCGGGGAGGCCCCCTACCGCAGAGCGACCGAAGCGGTAGAAACCCGAAAGGAGGTTGGTAGCCATGATGCGTTCCCTTTTTGCCGGCGTTTCGGGCCTGCGCAATCACCAGGTCCGGATGGATGTCATCGGCAACAACATCGCCAATGTCAATACCATCGGCTATAAGGCCTCGCGGGTCACCTTCGAGGAAAGCCTGGCGATGACTTTGCGGGGTGCGACCATGCCGAGCGGTCGGGTGGGAGGAACCAATCCCGTGCAGGTGGGGCTCGGCATGTCGGTCGGAACAATCGACACGATCCTGAATCAGGGCAGCCTGCAGGCCACGGGCCAACAGACGGATCTGGCGATCAGCGGCAACGGCTACTTCGTCCTAAGCGACGGCCAGCGCTATTTCTTCACCCGGGCTGGCGCGTTCCAGTTTGATGCCAACGGTCGACTCGTCAATCCGAGCAACGGGCTCGTGGTCCAAGGCCGGATGGCCGATGCGCGCGGGCGGATCAGCTCGACCAGCGCCATCCAGGACATCGTCCTCCCCTTTGGCCAGAAGGTGCCGGCGCGCGCTACCCGTTCCATCACCTTCACGGGCAACCTGAACGCCGGCGAGAAGCCTCTCGGCACCATCACCAAGACGGCGCCTTTCTTGGCCGTCGAAGAGGTGGGAGACAACACGGATATGGCCGCTCTGTACGCACGCGGTGACACCAATTCCTTCATCACCGGCATGGTGAGTGGGGTGACCGTGGTGACGGTGAACGACGGCTCCTCCACGCGCACCTACACCTACGTGTCCGGCGACGCCGCCGTGGGCAACGGGGAATTCACTTGCCTGCAGGATCTAATTGACGAGATCAATCAGGATTTCGCCGGGTCTCTGCGGCTGAGCCTTACGGCGACGGGAGCGATCCGGGTAGAGGATGCATCGGGGTCCTCCCACACGGTGACCTTCACGAGCAACAGCGCGGCTCTCCAGTCCGCCCTGGGCGCCGCCAATGGCACCGTCGACAGCTCCACGGGCAAGTTCACGCTGACGGATGAATTCAGCCACCGCGCCACGAAGGACGAAGAGCTATCCAAGCTGAGGAACTCAGTCGGCGAGCCTCTGGGGATCGCTGCGGGAGACGTGATCAGCATCAGTGCCATTGTGGGCGGGGTGGACCGCTCGTCCACCTTGACCGTCACGAACAACACGACCCTGGGCGACCTGGTGGACCTGATCCAGTCCACCTTCGGCATCACGAATAGCCGGGGTGTGCAGATCGACGACCGCGGCTGCCTGGTCATCCACGGTGACCCGGGCGAGTCCTCAGCCATAGAAGCGGTTTCGATCCGGATCTCCGGGAACCCGAAGTTCAATACCGCCTGCGTCATGAACGAGCTGCAGAAGGCACAGGACGTGACCCATTCGGCCAGCATCACCATCTACGATGAGCTGGGGATGGAGCACATCGTGACGCTCACCTTCACCAAGACCGACGTGGAGAATCAGTGGCGGTGGGAAGCTAAGCTGGCTGGCGACGAGATCATTTCCAGCGGCAGCACAGGCACGATCAACTTCAACTCGGACGGCTCTCTGAACTCCTTCCTCTACGACAATGGGATGACCTCTTTCAAGTTTGACCCGAACAACGGCGCCTCCTTCATGGAGATCGTGTTCGATGCGGGCGATATTGGCGGGTTCAACGGCATCACCCAGTTTGCCTCACCCTCCACAGCGGTTGCCAGCAGCCAGGACGGCTACCCGAACGGCGATCTGATGACCATCAACATCGACGAGACGGGCAAGATCACCGGGATCTTCAGCAACGGTGTCACGCAGACTCTGGCTCAGATTGCCCTGGCGGTGTTCAACAACCCGGCCGGTTTGCTCCGCAGCGGCGAAAACATGTACCAGATTTCCGCCAATTCGGGTACTGCCGTTCTGGGCCTGGCAGGGGAGAGCATTCAGGCTAAGATCGTCCCTGGTCACCTGGAGATGTCCAACGTGGACCTCGCAGAGGAGTTTACCAACATGATCGTCGCGCAGAGGGGATTCCAGGCCAATGCGCGGGTGATCACGACCACGGACGATCTCCTCAACGAGCTCGTGAACCTGAAGAGGTAGCATAGGGAGCTGGGGCGGTCCGGATAAATCCGGGCCGCCCCATCCCAAGGAGACCCGGCTATGATCAAGGTCACCCGACTCAACGGGAAGGAACTCATCATCAACGCGGAGCTGATCGAGACCGTGGAGGCCACCCCGGACACGATCATTACCCTCACCACCAATTCCAAGTTCATGGTCCGAGAGACGCCCGAGGAAATTGTGGAAAAGGTGGTCGAGTACCGGCGGAGGGTCGGCCACTACACGTTCGCCAACGTGAACGACATCGACTCGATAAGTAACTGAGCGATCGATGAGGTTCCGTTCCCTCCGCGCGATGGGGGGATTCGCGAAGCCTGCTGCTGGAAGAAGCTCTCGAACTTCGCTCCACCTGACCCTCGTGGGGAGAGGCCTTCCGAATCTCGGAGATTCCGTTGCTGGCCGTGCAGGAGGCAGCCCTGCGCTGCGGGGCCTCGCGTCCGTGCTCAAGATTTCACCTCCGGCGACGATTTGAGGAGTGATCACAAGGCTTGCGCCCGAACCCGAGTGAACCGTCCAACACCTCGACCGAGATGCTATGGACCTCGCGACCATCATCGGCATCATCTCCGGTGTCATCCTGATCGCCGTCTCGATCCTCGGCAAGGGCAGTTTTGGGATCTTTTTCGACCTGAGCTCGGTGCTCATCGTGGTCGGGGGAACCATGGCCAGCACGCTCATCAATTTCCCGCTGAAGGACGTCTTGAGCGTGTTCGGCGTGGTGAAGAACGCTTTCTTGCACCGGGCCCCCGATCCACGGGACACGATCCGCCAGCTGGTGCGCTTTGCGGAGATTGCGCGCCGAGAAGGCATCCTCTATCTCGAAAGGGAGCTGGAGAACGTTGAGGATCCCTTCCTTCGGCAAGGCATTCAGCTGGCGGCCGATGGGACCGAGCCCGAGCTCATGCGGGCCATTCTCGAGACGGAAATCTCCTACTTGCAGGAACGCCACGAGCTGGGCCAGAGCATTCTGACCGCCATGGGCTCGTACGCGCCTGCCTTCGGGATGATCGGTACGTTGATCGGGTTGGTCATCATGCTGGCCAACATGTCCGACCCGTCCCTTATTGGGCCTGGCATGGCCGTGGCGATCATCACGACCTTCTACGGGGCGGTTCTGGCCAATCTGATCTTCCTGCCCCTGGCCGGAAAGTTGAAGACCCGGTCGAAGCAGGAAGTGATGATGAAAGAGCTGGTCTTGGAAGGGGTATTAGCTATCCAGTCCGGCGACAACCCGCGCATCGTTGAGCAGAAACTGATCTCCTTCATTGCGCCAAAGATCCGTAAGGATATCGTGAAGGAACGATCCTGACATGGCTCGTAGACCGAAAAGCGAGGAGGGCAAAGGCGGAGCCCCGGAGTGGGTGGTCACGTACGGCGACATGATGAGCCTCCTCCTTACGTTTTTTGTGTTGCTGCAGTCCTTCTCGTCGATTCAGCTGTCCGAGTTTCAGAAGGCGATGGGATCGCTCAAGGGGGCTCTGGGTGTGTTGAAGGGTCAACCTTCGGCTTCGCCCCTGTACAAGATGCCGTCGCCCGATATCTATCCCCTCTCCGAGGGCGGGAGGGAGAGCGAAATGCGGGAACTTCAGGAATACCTGCAGGCGCAGGGGATCGAAGAGGAGGTTACTGTAAGGATCACGGAGAAGGGCATCGCTGTGACGATCGAAAGCCCCATCCTGTTTGACCTGGGCCGTGCAGACCTCAAACCCCAGTTCCTCCCGCTGCTGGACCGCATTGCGGTCATGGCTACACGGGCCCGGGAGATCGTCATCGAGGGGCACGCCGACGATCTGCCCATCAATACGCCGCAGTTTCCGTCGAACTGGGAGCTGTCCGTGGCCCGGGCCCTGAGCGTCCTGCACTACTTCGAGACCCGGGGCATCGCCCCAGGCAAGATGGTCGCTATCGGCTACGGGGAGTACCGGCCACGGGTCCCTAATGATTCCGAAGAGAACCGAAAGAAGAATAGACGGGTGGAGATCTTCCTGAACGAGATGGACTGAAAGCTGCCGTGTGGGAGAAGGGGAAATGGCGGAAGAGGATTCCAAAGGGACGCAAAATGCTGTCGAGGCCTCGAACGGGCGGGCAGGCATGTTGTCAAAGGTTCTTATTGGGCTGGCCGTCATCGCCCTGCAGGTGGTCCTGTCCTTCGTCGCCGTGAAGAAATTCGGTCTGGTGAGTCCTCCGGTAGGTACCGCCGCGGCCCCCGTCGAGCAAGAGGTGCGAAAGGGAGACATCAAGTTCGGCGAGGTATACCTCGTGGAAGACGTCATCGTAAACCCGGCAGGGACCTCTGGCCGCCGGTTCCTCAACGCCAGCGTGGCGCTCGTCTACAACGGCAAGGTCGGGGCGGAGCTTGAGAAGAGAAACGTCCAGATCCGCGATATCCTGCTCCAGACTCTTGCTTCCTATCCCATGGAAAAGCTGTGTAACCCCGCGTTCCGCGATTCGCTCCGGGCGGAGATCCTCCACAAGATCAACGGGATCCTGACCTCCGGACAGCTTTCGGGCGTGTACTTCAGCAGCTTTGTCATGCAGTAGCCTCTTTGCCTCTTGCCGAGGGGCAAGCGGAATAACCTATCCCGCCCGTTGGGCAATTCTTTCCCCTTAGCCCTTCCCGTTCGCTCGCTGACCTCTCGTCGAGGGGATCGGTCTCTCCATCCTCCACGAAAACAAGGTCCCCCGTCGCGTTCAGGCCGGGCCGTCTGGCCGGACGGTGGCATGGATGTTGTCAAGACCCGGTTGGGCCTGCGTAGACAGGATGCGGGAGGGAAAGTTTCTCCCTCGCTGGGGGCAAGCGAAGGGTGATCCTCGGGTTTCGGTAGGAGGCACGATCCGACGCTCTGGATAGCAGGGGAGAGGAGAGATTGGCCGAGATTCTTTCACAGAGCGAGATCGATCAGCTGCTGGAGCAGTTCCGCCAGGGTGCCGTGGAAGTGCTCGAGGTTGAGCCCGAGCCAGCGCACAACGCCCGGGAGAAGACCATTGTTGTGTACGACTTCCGGCACCCCAATCGGGTCACCCGCGACCAGATTCGCACCCTGCGCGTGATCCATGAGAGCTTCGCCAAGCAAGTCGAATCCTATCTCAGCGCCCGCCTGCGCACGATTATTACCTCCCGCGTGGAGGCCGTGGACCAGGTGACCTACTCGGAGTTCGTCCTCTCTCTGTCGGACCCCAGCTGCATCTGCGTGATCGGCGCCGATGAGCTGAAATCCGATTTCGTCATGGAGCTGAACCCCACCCTCACGTTTCTGGCCGTGGACAAACTATTCGGCGGCGTGGGAGGGAAGCTGGAGGAGTTCCGCGAGCTGTCCCTCATCGAGGAGAGGGTGATCCGCAAGTTAATCGAGGGCATGCTCCGCTATTACGACCAGGCGTGGAAACCCGTCTCCGATATCCACTGCAAGCTCAAGGCCATGTACAGCCGACCGGGCCTCACCCACATCATCCCGCCCGGGGAGACGGTGGTCGCCATCTCCATCGGTTTTACCGCGGGCGAGGTCATGGGAGGCCTGAACCTTTGCCTCCCCTACGTAATGCTGGAGGACCTTCTGCCCAAGATGACCCCCGGCAAGGTGGCCTTTGGTTCCCACGTCCAGAGGGAGGAGGCCAGCCGGAGGCTCTTAGAAAAAAGCGTGCGCACGGCCCCCTTAAAGGTGCAGGTGGAGCTCGGACAGGCACGCATCACCGTGCGGGAGCTACTGGAGCTGCAGGTGGGCGACGTCCTGCTCCTGGACACCTACACGGATGACCCGCTGCCGATCCGCATCGGGGGTACCGTGCGCGCCTATGGCAGGCCCGGACTGCGTCGGAAATCCCTCGCTGTGCGCGTGGTCGAGCTGATCGAACCTGGACCCTGAGTGTGCTGAGGCAAGCGCCATGTCTCCCGTCGAGGTGCGTGAACAAGACCTGCGTCCCATCCGCGATTTTGTGAAGGATGCAGCGGAGGCTGCCGCGGCCCTAACCATCCAGGCCTTGGCGCCCGCGGACGGAGAACTGGCTCTGCAAGTGGACGCGGTCTTGGCGCTGGACGAAGAGCCCACGGCCGGCGACGGGAACTGGCCTGCGACGGCGCTTGTGTTCGGCTGGGGCGCGGAAGCGTGGGAGAGGTTGGTCTACCTCGCGCGCCCCGAAGTTCTCAGCGACCAGACCCTTGGCCTCTTGGAACAAAATGCCCGAGCCCTTCTGGAGGGGCTTGTTCCGGTTTGGTCGGGACAACTCGAGCGAGAGGGTCCAGAAGAATGGCCCGAGCTCGTAGCGGGGAGGATGCCCTCGCCGCCCATTCTGGCTGTGGATTACATCGTGTCCGTCGGTGGGCAAAAGGCCGAGGTACGGCTCCTGTTGTCTGCGAGGGTTCTGGGCTTGGGTGAACGCCCAGGGGCGATGGGAAACGGGGTTTCGCTAAGCGAAGAGAAGGTGCCTATGGAAAAGGAGCGCAAGATCGAGGTGAGTCCCCCGAACTTCGAACAGCTGACTGAAGAGACAGAGTCGAAGACGCCCCGCAACCTGGACGCCCTCTACGATCTCAGCCTGACGGTCTCCGTGGAACTGGGGCGCACCGAGATGACCATTGGCGAGATCCTCGAGCTCGGTAAGGGGAGCATCATCGAGCTGGACAAGCTGGCCGGCGATCCGGTGGAATTGTACGTCAACGGGCGCAAGTTCGCCGAGGGAGACGTCGTGGTAGTGGAGGATCGCTTCGGCGTGCGCGTGACCTCTCTCGTGGGACGGTCGGAGCGGCTGCGCTCGCTGGGTGGAGGAACCTGAGATGAGACGGATCCGCACGGCCCCGCGGCCGGTTTCCCGAGCCCGCAGGGTCCGTACCTGGTGGCTTGTGGGCCTCTCTCTGCTGCTGAGTGCCGGAGCCCTTTCGTTTCGCCCTGGACCGGATAGCCTCCTGCAGACGGGGGGGAGTGCAGAGGCCAACTGGCTCGGCGCCTTGTTCCGGGTGGCTCTTGCCACGGCCGGCGTTCTTGTCCTTGCCTGGGGTTCTCTGCAGGTCGTCCGTCGCCTGTTGGCGGGACAGAAGCGGACCCGGCAGACGTCGTGGTTCTCCGTTCTGGCGGCTGCCCACGTAGCGCCGAAAAAGCAAGTCTGCCTGGTGCGCGTTTTCGACCGCTACCTCCTGATCGGTCTGACGGACTCGGGGATGCAGACCCTCGCCGAGCTGGACGCCCAGACCGTGAGCCGCGGGCTGGAAGAGAACTCGCTGGGAAGGAATGGCGCGGGCTCCTTCGCGGCCGTGCTCGGCGAGCTGTGGAAGGGCCAGGGGGCCATCCGAAACCGATAAGGGAAGCGATGAAGGCGATGCTGCGCATTCGAGCCAAGAAGCGGCGTTCTGCGTGCTCCAGTTTCCGCTCGAAGAGATGGGTGGTTGTTCTGGTGCTGGCTGGACTTGCTGTGCCTCTGGTGGCCGGCGCTCAGCCGCTTCCCCGGATCACCCTGGGGCTCGACCGCGCCGGCAGCCCAAAAGAGGTAGCCGTGACGCTGGAGATCCTGGCCCTGCTGACGGTCCTGTCGGTCGCCCCAGCCATTCTCCTCCTGATGACCTGCTTTACGCGGATGATCGTCGTCTTCCACTTCCTGCGGCAGGCCCTCGGCCTCCAGCAAATGCCGCCGAATCAGCTCATCGCCGGCCTCTCACTTTTCCTGACGTTCTTCGTGATGCGGCCGGTGCTGACCGAGATTAACGACAAGGCTCTGCAGCCCTACCTGGCTGAGCAGATCTCCCAAAAGGAAGCTCTCCAGCGGGCCCAGCAACCGATCCGCGACTTCATGCTCCGCCAGACCCGGGAGAAGGAGCTGGCTCTCTTCGTCAAACTGGCGCGGCTGGAAAGACCTTCCACGCCGGACCAGTTGCCCTTCAGCGTCATCGTCCCGGCCTTCGTGATCAATGAGCTGCGGATCGCCTTTCAGATCGGGTTCTTGCTCTACATCCCCTTCCTCCTGATCGACATGATCGTGGCCAGTGTCCTTATGTCGATGGGCATGCTCATGCTGCCGCCGGTGATGATCAGCCTTCCGTTCAAGGTCCTGCTCTTTGTCCTGGTGGATGGCTGGTACCTGATCGTCAGCTCTCTGGTAAGCAGTTTCCGGTAGGAAATTCCCTGAGGAGAAGGCGATGACCGAGGAGTTCGTGGTCTCATTAGCCAAGAGTGCCATGTTCACCGCTCTCGTGGTCTCGGGGCCCATCCTGATCCTTGGCCTGGTCGTAGGTTTGGCGGTGGGCATCTTCCAGGCGGTGACCCAGATTCACGAGATGACTTTGACCTTCGTGCCTAAGATCCTGGTCGCGGCTCTGGCCGTGTTCCTCTTCGCTCCCTGGATGCTGAGGATGCTGATCTCGTTCACCCTACAGGTGTTCGGCTACATCCCGAGCGTCGCTCATTGAGGAGACGAATGAGCCTGGCATGGGTGGAACAATTCCAACTTTGGGCTCTGGCCTTTGTGAGGGTCCTGAGCGGGCTTGTGCTGTTTCCCCTTCTCGGCGACCGGCGCTTTCCGATGATGGCGCGGGTGGGCCTGGCGGCGTTTCTTGCCGTACTTCTTCTCCCGAGTCTGAACGGATTGCGTCTTCCCCCGCAGCCGGCGGTAAAGCTCGTGTGGCTGGTGGTGAAGGAGGTGGCCGTCGGGCTGGTGCTCGGATTTGTGAGCTTTCAGATCTTCCACGGAATGCATCTGGCAGGGCAGATTGTGGGCTTTCAGATGGGCTTCGCCGTGGTGAACGTCCTTGACCCGCAGACCCAGGAGCAGGTGTCGCTTACCGGCGAGTTTCAGTACATCGTGGCTGTCTTGCTCTTCCTCGTGGTGGACGGGCACCATATGCTCCTCACGGCTTTGGCCCGCAGTTTCGAGCTCGTGCCTCCGTTTTCGGTGGCTCTCGATCCACAACTTGCGTCCAGCCTTGTCCGGGTGACGGCGGAGGTGTTCCTGATCGGGGTGAAGATTGCGGCTCCAGCCATGGCCGCGCTCTTCCTGGCTAACGTGGCGCTGGCGCTTCTGGCCCGGACCGTCCCGCAGATGAACGTGTTCGTAGTCGGGTTCCCCATCGGGATTGCCGTTGGCTTGGCTGCCCTGGCCTACTCGGCCCCGCTGGTAAGCCAGGTCTTTCGGAACCTGGTGGGACAGCTGGAAAAGGATCTGGCAACGGTGCTCCAACTGCTGTGACAAGCGATGCCTGAGGAATCATACCAAGAGCGGACAGAGCAAGCCACCCCGAAACGGCGTGAGGAGGCGCGCCAGAAAGGCCACGTCGCAAAGAGCGTTGAGCTCAACTCGGCCTTCGTCCTCTTGGCCTGGATTCTCATGCTCTACGCCCTCTCGGGGAGCTGGCTGATGGGCCTGGCGAGCCAGTGGCGACGTTATTTCGGCAGCCTGTCGCGGGTGTCCATCACCCCCGATTCCGTAGAAGGCGTGCTCGGGACTGCCCTTCTTGACCTTGCCCGTTTTCTGGCCCCGGCTTTGGGGGTCCTTCTGGGCGCAGCCGTGCTGGCCAATCTGGCTCAGGTGGGGTTTGTGTTTTCGGGCGAGCCTCTTGTGCCCAAGATGGAGCGAATTAATCCCGTGCAGGGAGCACGCCGTCTTCTTTCCACGCGCTCGCTGGTCGAACTCGTCAAGGGGCTGCTGAAGCTGCTCCTCGTGGGCTGGATCGTCTACGGCGTCCTGAAAGGCGAGAAGGAGCGGATCCTTCTGCTGGCTGATCAGTCGCCGCTGCAGATTCTGAGCTTCATCGCGGCGGTGAGCTTCAAGGTGGGATTGCGGGCCAGCCTGGTCTTGCTTGCTCTGGCTCTTGCCGACTACGGCTACCAGAGGTTTGAATACGAACGAAGCCTGCGGATGACCCGACAGGAGCTAAAGGAGGAGCTCAAGCAGACGGAGGGCGACCCGCTTATCAAGGCGCGGATCCGCTCCATCCAGCGGGCCTTGGCCCGGAGACGGATGATGAAGCGCGTCCCGGAGAGCGACGTAGTGATCACGAACCCGACAGAACTGGCCGTAGCCCTAAAGTACGACCCTAAGACCATGAACGCTCCCACGGTGGTGGCCAAGGGGGCGCGTAAGCTCGCCCAGCGCATCAAGGAAATCGCCCAGGCGCACGGGGTACCCATCGTGGAGAACAAGCCCCTGGCCCAGCTCCTGTACCGCTCGGTGGACATCGGGATGGAGATCCCGGTGGAGGCCTACCAGGCCGTGGCAGAGGTCTTGGCGTACGTGTACCGGCTGAAGGGAAAGGTGCGGTGAGGTAGGGATGGCCCAAGCAGCTGCAACAGGTCTTCGGCCCATGCGTCTTGCGCGCCAGAGCGACGTGTATCTGGCCATCGGGGTGCTCACCATCCTGGCGGTCATGGTCGTGCCCCTGCCCACCCCGCTTCTGGACCTTCTGCTGGCGTTCAATATCTCGTTCTCGCTGATCGTACTTCTGGTGTCCATGTACATCACGCAGCCCCTGCAGTTTTCCATTTTCCCCAGCCTTCTTCTGGTGGCTACCCTGTTTCGGTTGTCCCTTAACGTGGCCTCCACGCGGCTCATCCTCGGAGAGGGCTACGCCGGGCGCGTCATCACAGCCTTCGGCACGTTTGTGGTCAAAGGCAACTATGTAGTGGGGATCATCATCTTTCTGATTCTGGTCGTGATCCAGTTTGTCGTCATCACGAAGGGGGCGGGGCGCGTTGCGGAGGTCGCGGCCCGCTTCACCCTGGACGCCATGCCTGGCAAGCAGATGGCCATCGATGCTGACCTGAATGCCGGGCTCATCGACGAGCAGGAGGCGCGGCGCAGGCGTGAGGAGATCGCCCGCGAGGCCGATTTCTACGGGGCTATGGATGGTGCCAGCAAGTTTGTCCGCGGCGACGCCGTGGCTGGCCTGGTCATTACCGCGGTGAACATCCTCGGCGGGTTCGTGGTCGGGGTAGTGCAGCGGGGTCTTTCCTTCGGCGAGGCCCTCCGCACGTACACCATCCTCACGGTCGGAGATGGCCTGGTCTCGCAGATCCCGGCCCTGATTGTCTCGACCGCAGCCGGCATCGTGGTCACACGCGCTGCCTCCGAAAGCCACCTCGGGGAGGATCTGGTCCGGCAGGTCTTCTCGCAGCCCCGTCCGCTGGCCATTGCCGCCGCGGTGCTCCTGGTGTTTGCCGTCACCCCTGGGCTACCGGCCTTGCCCTTCTTTGTGCTGGCGGCGCTGGTGGGAATGGCCGCATCGAGTGCCCGCCGCAACCTGCAGAAACTTCAGTCCGCCGAGGCGCAGGCCAAACAAAAGGCGGAGGCGGGAAAGAAGCGGCCCGCCGAAGAGGGGGTGGAGCGCTACCTCTACGTAGACCCCATGGAGCTGGAGATCGGCTATCGCCTCATCCCCATTGTGGACCCGGAGCACGGAGGCGACCTCCTCCATCGCATCACCATGATCCGCCGGCAGTGCGCTCTGGAGCTCGGCATCATCGTGCCGCCGATCCGCATCCGGGACAACATCCAGTTGCCTCCCAACAGGTACGTAATGCGGATCCGCGGCACGCAGGTGGCCGAGGGGGAACTGATGCCCGGATACTATCTGGCCCTCGAGTCGGGGACGCTGGCCTCTCGCGTGGAGGGAATCCCGACTAAGGATCCGGCCTTCGGGCTTCCTGGGCTGTGGATCCCTGAGGTGCGGAAGGAGCAGGCGGAACGTGCGGGCTACACCGTTGTGGAGCCAGCAGCCGTCCTTGCCACGCATCTCAAGGAGGTGATTCGCCAGAACGCACACCGCCTCCTCACGCGCCAGGAGGTGAGCCGTTTGATCGAGGGCGTCAAGAAAGAGAATCAGGCTCTGGTGGATGAGTTGATCCCCGGCCTGCTCAGTTTGGGCCAGGTCCAAAAGGTGCTGCAGAACCTGCTCCGCGAGCGGGTCTCAATCCGCAATCTGGTGACCATCCTGGAGGCCCTGGCCGACAGCGCTCCCATGACCAAGGATCCCGATATCCTCACCGAATACGTGCGCAACGCCCTGGCGCCGGAGATCCATCGTCCGTACGTGGCGGAGGACGGGCGGCTTTATGCCATCACCCTCGACCCCGCCCTGGAGAAGGTCGTCACCGATGGTGTTCGCCACTCCGAGAGGGTAAGCGCGCCGGATCTGCCGCAACCGGTGCTCCGGCAACTTTACGACAATCTGCAGAAGCAGGTGGATCGGATGACCAGAGAGGGCCACGTCCCCCTGGTTCTCTGTTCGCCCGTGGTGCGGCCCTACTTCCGTAAGTTGGTGGAGCCGGTCTTCCCGTCGCTGGCTGTGTTGTCGTACACCGAACTTCCGCCGCAGCTGGAGGTACGTACGGTTTCCATCCTGAGGCTGAGCCATGATCATCAAGCGGTTCACAGCCAAGTCCACAGCTGAGGCCCTCGCCCTCGCCAGGAGGGAGCTGGGGGAGGAAGCAGTGATCCTCCACACCCGTCGGGTACCGGAAGGGAATCCCTTCGGGCTTCCGGCCGGGATGATCGAGGTGACCGTAGGGGTGGAGGAGGCCGAAGACCGCCGTCCCGACGCCGGCGTCCCGTTCCGGGAGACAGCCGGTGCCGCCGTGGCCCCGCGTGAGATCGCCGAGCTGCGAAAGGAGCTGGAATCGCTGCGCGACAGCATCCGCCGCCTGGCCAGCTCTGGCCTGCGCAACTCCGGACAGCGTACTCCCGCCTATCCCGACTCTCTTTTGGCTCAAGGCCTGGAGCCAGCTCTGGTCCAGGAACTGTCCGAAGCGGTCGGGGAGAGCGCACAGGATCGCTCCCTGTGGGTTCGAGCTCTGGCCGAGAGGCTCACGACTTCCGGGGGGCTCGGCAGCCGCCAGCTCGGGCCCTACATCGTGGTCCTCATCGGTCCCACCGGGGTGGGGAAGACAACCACCCTTGCGAAGCTGGCGGCGCAAAAGAAGATCTTCGAGGACAAGCGGGTGGCCTTCGTCACCGCAGACACCTACCGGATCGCCGCGATCGAGCAGCTCCGGACGTTCGCCGACATCGCGGACATCCCCATCGAGGTTGTCTACACACCGGCTGAAGTGCCCGGCGCGCTCCGTCGGTTTCGCTACTTGGACTACGTCTTTGTGGACACGGCGGGGCGCAGCCAGAGAAATCAGGAGCACCTGGCCGAACTCCGAGCCCTTGTGTCGGCTCTCGAACCAGACGAAATCCATCTGGTCCTGAGCCTGACAAGCCAGCCTCGAGTCCTGGTCGAGGTCGTGGAGCAATTTTCCTGCGTTCCCATCACGCACCTCCTTTTCACGAAGCTGGACGAGAGCGGAGACTGGGTGCCCATGGCCAATCTGGCCTGGCGGTACAAGAAGCCGATCTCCTACATCACCAATGGACAGTGCGTCCCCGAGGACATCGTGGTGGCTGATGCCCTGAAGATCGCCGAGTGCATCATTCCGCAGGAGCTGTGATGGACCAGGCACAGACACTTCGGGAGCTTGTGAACCGTACCCCGGCCCTCCACCTGAAGCTGGAAGCGGAAAAGGAAACGCCGGAGGCCCTCACCTTGGTGATCACGAGCGGCAAGGGGGGAGTGGGCAAGACAGTCCTCGCTGGGAATCTGGCGGCAGCCTTCGCGGCCATGGGGCGCCGCACCCTGCTGGTGGACGGGGACCTGCTTTTCCCGAACCAGGACCTGGTGTTTGGCCTGCGCCCCCGGCTGACCATGCTGGAGGCCGTGGAGGCCAGGCTGCCCATGGACAAGGCCTGCGTGCCCGTGGCACCAAACCTATGGCTCTTGCCCTCCCGAGCCGTGGAGGCCCAGTACCTTGGTCTGGAGACGGAGCTTCTGCGTCGGCTGATTCATTTCCTCGAATTCAGTTCCGGCTACGAGGTGCGGGTTGTCGACACCGCCTCCGGACTTTCGGGGAAAAGTCTCGATCTGGCGACGGTGGCGTCGGAGCTCTGGATCGTCACTACGCCTTCGGCGCCGTCCATTGCCGACTCCTACGCGATGATCAAGCATATCTGGACCCTTGGGCTGCCGGTGCAGCTCGGGCTGTGCATCAACGGTGCGAAAAGCGAGGATCAGGCCCGAGACCTCCACGCCCGCTTCAATCACGTGACCCGGCGGTTCCTCGGCCGCGAAATTCCGCTGGTGGGTTGGGTTCCGCAGGATCCCCGGGTGGAGGAGAGTCTCGAGTCAGGCCGACCGCTGGCACTGGAACACCCCCGCTCCGGCTTGGCCAAGGCGGTAAGTCGAATGGCCCGTGAGGCAGCTCGTCGCCTTGCCCTGGCCTCGGGCCGGGAAAGGTAGGCGTCGGGGCTGACGTCTGGGAGGGTTGAGGATGGTAAAATCGAATCGCTTGGCGCTCGCTTTGGCATTGCTGGTCTTCATCGCGGCGGAGTTGCGGGGTGCCACGTTGGGCCATGCGGCGCAGCGCGCCGGCGTTGTGCTTGCACTGGCTTGGCTTCTGCAGACCGCCTGGCGCGGGATCCTATGGCCTTGGCTTCGTACCCTGGCGGAAGGGGCAAGGAGAAAGGCTGAGGAGGAAATGTCGGACATGGGCTCCCAGGCGCAGGAAGAGCAAGAGGTGACGGAAACAGCGTGAAAGAGAAGCACGTGAGGCGTGAGGATTGAGGGGAAACCGGTCATGGCGAAAAGGAGAGGGCAGGTGGCAGAGGCGGTCGACATCGGCAAGCTCTGGCAGGACTACGTCCGCAGCCGCGACCCGAACCTGCGGGAACAGCTGGTGATCTATTACCTGCCGATCGTGAAGTACGTGGCGGGGAAAATGATGCAGACCCTGCCCAGCAGTGTCGATTTCAATGACCTGATTGGCGCGGGTGTGGTCGGACTGATTGGGGCGCTGGAGCGCTTCGACCCCACCGTGGGCGTGAAGTTCGAGACCTTCGCCCTGCCGCGGGTTCGGGGAGCCATCCTGGACGAGCTCCGCATGTTGGATTGGGCCCCGCGCTCGCTGCGCTCCAAGGCCAGAAAGTACGAGAAAGCCGCGCAGGAGCTGGAAAAGGACCTCGGCCGGAGCGCCTCGACCAAGGAGCTGGCCGATCGGCTGGAGGTTGACCTCCAGGACCTGGGAGCCTTGCTCCGGGACCTCAACACGGCCAGCCTCCTTTCTCTGGACACGTCCTTTGAGGACGAAGAAAACGGAAAGACCGGGCTCTACGAGGTGATCCGCGATCCTTTGGCGGAGACGCCTCTGGAAACCATCGAAAAAGAGGAGCTCAAACGCGTGCTCGTCGAGGCTATCAACGAACTTCCCGAACAGGAGAAGCTGGTCCTGGCGCTGTACTACTATGAGGAGCTTACCCTGAAGGAGATTGGACAAGTGCTGGGAATCACCGAATCGCGCGTCTCCCAGATCCACACCAAGGCCATTGCTACGCTACGGGCGCGCCTGCGCGAGGAGGTGCTGGAGTGAGTGCGGATCGGGACGCAAACGCAATGGGAGACCGTGCTCTGCTCCAGCCCAGCCGGGAGGTCAGACGATGATCCGGCCGCTGGACCTGGCGGACAGTATCGCCAAAGCCCCCTACGCCGATCGCGTGAACCAACTACAACGTCGCAACCCCGACACCGAGCAGCAGACGTTCCACATGCAATGGGTCGAAAGGGCAGCCCAGGAACAATCCCGGCCCCGCAAGACGGAAGAGGAAGAACCGGTGCGAAACGATCAGGAGGAGCGTCAGAATCAGGCCGAAGAACCAGACGAAGCGGAACAGCGTGCGGCCGAAGGGGAAGCGGAATCCTCTACACCTCAGGAGGACGGTTTGGGGCAGGTGCTGGACGTTCTGGCCTGATCCCGGGAAGTAGAACCCGCTGGACGTCCGGCGACTGGCCCCGAGGGGACCGGCGCGGGAGGAGGCCGGAGCGAAAGTAGGGAACGTCGGAGGCAGGCTGCGATCAGGCAGCCGTGAGAGCAAGGCAGAACAGGGGTAGAGATGATCCAATCCAAACTCATCGAGGAGCGCGTAGGTCCGGACAAACAAGGGGCCAACCCACAA
>JAPDPT010000019.1 GCA_034506315.1 candidate division KSB1 bacterium
AATGCCCGGAGAAAGCCGTCCTGCCCGCCATCGACAAGTTCCAGAGGCAACGGTATTACATCGAGATCTTCAATCGGGGAAGCAAGCCTTTCGACTTTCGCGTCCGCGCCTCCAAGCCTTGGGTGAACGTGAGCCAGACTCGCGGAAGGGTCGAGAAAGAAATCAGGATATGGGTGAGTGTCGATTGGGACAGGGTACCGGCTGGTAGCCACATGGCCAGCCTTCAGATTTCCGGGCCGAAGGGCCGCCGCGTGGAGGTCGAGGTTCCCGTACACAATCCGGCGGTCCCTGAGCAGGAGGTGCGCGGGTGCTTTGTCGAGAGCAACGGCTGCATCTCTATCGAAGCTGAGCACAGCGCGCGTGTGGTGAACACGGGCTCCGTCTTCTGGCAGGTGATCCCAGATCTCGGCCGAACCATGTCCGGTGTCACGCCCTTCCCCGTCACCATGCCCCGCCAGACCCCACCGGGGACGGCCCGCCTTGAGTACGATGTCTACCTCTTCAGCTCGGGGCAGGTGAAAGTGGTTGCCTACCTTTCCCCCACCCTCAACTTCCTAAACACCGACGGTCTGCAGTTCGCCGTGTCCTTTGACGACGAGGTTCCTCAGGTCGTCAATATGCACGCCGGCATGACCTACGACGATTGGGAAGAGAGGGTGCGGAATAACGTCGTAACGACAAGCACCGTACATCTCATTCAGGATCCCGGGCGCCACGTCTTGAAGATCTGGGCAGTGGATCCGGGAGTGGTCTTGCAGAAGATTGTGATCGACGCGGGAGGAGTGAAGCCTTCGTACCTCGGGCCACCAGAAAGCTACCGGGCTCCCCTGAACTGACGGAGGCTCGGAAGCAAGAGACTTGGGGGCCCATGACCCTGCGCCGAGGAGAATGGCCTGGCCTACTCGGCTTACCTGGGGTTCAGGCGAGGGGAGGGAGGGTGTGGTTGTTCCCCCGCGCCTGAGAGAACGCATGAGGGGAAGGGATCGCATTCGAACAGACAGCTGAACGGAGTCCCCGTGGCGAACCAGGAATCCGGGAGTGTGAGCGTATGACCGAGGAGCAGTGGAGGCTTCTTCTCGATGTGGTCAGCGGGAGACCGGTGAGCCCGCTTCCCGTGGCTTTCATTATCGATAGTCCCTGGCTTCCGAACTGGTACGGCATCCAAATCCTCGACTATTTCACGAGCGAAGAGCTCTGGTTCCAGGCCAATCTGCAGGCTGTGAGGCAATTTCCCCAGGTTCTCTTCCTGCCCGGCTTCTGGGCTGAGTACGGGATGTGCACGGAGCCCTCCGCGTTTGGCGTCCGTTGCGTATTTCCTCCCAATGAGTTCCCCCAGGTGCACAAGCTTCTGCGCTCGATCGAAGAGGCTGCGGAGCTGCCGCAGCCCGATCCGCGCACCGATGGGTTGCTACCCTTTGTCTTGAACCGCTTGAAGCACGCGCGGCCCCGGATCGAAGAGGCAGGGCATCAGATCCGCTTCGCGGTTGCCCGGGGTCCGCTGAACATCGCGGCCCACCTCCTGGGCACCACGGAATTCCTGACCGCCATGATGCTTGAGCCGGAAAAAACCGAAAGCCTCCTCCACAAAATCACCAGCTTTCTGAGGGATTGGCTAGAGCTCCAGATGGAGACCTTTCCCACCATTGACGGGGTTTTCCTGCTCGACGACATGATCGGCTTCATTGGACCGCGCGAATTCGAACGGTTTGGCTTCCCATTCTTCAAGAGGCTCTTCGATTATCCAGTGTCGGTTCGCTTCCTTCACAACGATGCCGACTGCAGGGCCTCGGCTCCTTATCTACCGGATATGGGGGTGAATCTCTTCAACATGGGGTTCGAGGTCTCGCTGAATGACCTCAAGCAAATGACGCGGAACGAAGTCGCCTTGATGGGAAATATCCCGCCCCGTGACGTGCTCGCCGCCGGCACTCCGGACACAGTACGTGCGGCGGTGCAGGAGCTAATCGCTTCCCTCTCGGACCGCCGACGGATCCTCCTTTCCTGCGGTGGGGGAATGCCCCCCGGGGTGAGGACCGAGAACCTCGTGGCGTTTCTTGAGGGGGCTTGGGGCCAACAAGGGGCCGGCCTGTGATTGTAGGCTGGGGAATTGCCCCTTGCCCCTGGCAGGACGCGCCATCTGTAGCGGACGTCCGCCGGAAAGATTCAGGCAAGAAGGCTACGGCTGAGTAGCGGGGGAGGAGGTGTACGAAGAGGGCTGCCTGTTTGGACGCGTGGGACGGCTGGTCGGGCTGCGGGTAGGCGAATGGAAGGGATGCAGTGCCACGTGAGATGACAAGGACTTCAATCTATCAGGTTCTAACCGCTGTGGGGGTAGCCCTCGGGAGTCTGCAGCTAAGCTTCGCCCGGGCGCAGGAGGGTCCGGACTGGGTTCGTGGACATCTGGTCCAGGTCAATGACAACGGTGCGTGGTGCTGGTACCAGGACGAACGGGCAGTTGTGGACGCGTCGGCCGGCAAGCTTCTGGTTGGGTCGGTGGCCAGCGGCTCGGGCTGCGGCGGGCCCTCTCGGAACGGCAATGTCGAAGCGGTCGTCCTGGATCTCACCACCCGCCAGGCGACCCGATACGTGCTCACGCGTGCCGGCTGCGATGACCACAATGCCCCGGCGTTCTTGGTACGACCCGATGGAAAATACCTGGCGATGTACGCTCAGCACTACGACACAGCCAGCCGGTACCGGATCTTCGACGGGGCCAGCTGGTCGCCGGAGCGCCAGTTTGACTGGAGCGGGATTCCAGGCGGAACCGATTTCTCGGCCACCTACTCGAACCTCCATCGCTTGGCAGCCGAGGGCCGCGTGTACAACTTCGTGCGATGCTACGGTCGCAGCCCCAATTTCATGGTCTCCCACAACCTGGGCGACACTTGGTCGTATGGGGGCCTTCTAACATATCCCGACGTGTCCATCGGGTACGTGAACGGATACTTCAAGTACTGGAGCAACGGTGTCGACCGGATCGACTTTGTGTGCACCGAGCACCACCCCCGCGACTATAACACAAGCCTCTACCACGGCTACATCAGACGCGGGCAGAGCTTTGACTCCTACGGCACACTGCGGGACTCGACGATCTTCGATAAGCACGCACCAAGGCCTGCCGATTTTACTCTCGTCTTCGCCGCCAATACCGTCGTCCAAGGCGTCGTGATGAGCCGCTGCTGGAACATTGACCTGCAGGCCTACAAAGACGGCACGATCGCCGTCCTATTCAAAGCCCGGATGAATGACGACCCCGATTCGCCTTCGGACGATCCTGAGCACGCCTTTCTGTACGCGCGTTTCGACGGTCGCCGCTGGCAGGCCCACTACCTGTGTCGTGCGGGCAAGAAGCTGTACAGCGCGGAACAGGACTATACGGGGCTGGGAGCTCTCCACCCTGCGGATCCCAACATCGTGTTTGTTTCGACGCCGTATGATCCCAGGGACGATTCGTTCCTCGGCGTGCACGAGATTTTCCGGGGCACGACCCCCGACAGCGGAAGGACGTGGGAATGGACCCCCGTGACCTATCATTCCACCCGCGATAATCTCCGACCCATCGTGCCCGCTTGGGACGGCGGGAGGACCATCCTCCTCTGGATGCGGGGGAGCTACTTTAGCGCGCAGTCCTTCGACGCCGCAATCGTGGCGCTGATCGAGGAAGAGCAGGGGACCGCATGGCCGCCCATGGTCTACGTGGATGCGACACCCCAAAACACACGACGGGCCGATGGTGCGGCCCTGGATGCCACTGGACCAAGCAGTGCCCAGGGTGCGGCAGACGGCCGGTGGCACCTACGGACAGGCTACGGCAACGGCGACACGCTGCTTACCTCGGCCGAGCTGGGGGGCGAAGATGCCCCTACGCTGACCACGGCTGTTGTCCTGTCCCAGCCGGGGGAATATGACATCTGGGTCAACTTCTGGGGCAAGCCAGGTGCGGACTGGAGGATCAAGGCGGGCCTGTCTCGTGACCGCCTCCAGGTCTTTCGCCAGATGGCCTGTCAGCGTGTCCAGCCAGGGTGGCACTCCTCGGAGCTCGTCCTCGAGGAGGCTGGCGGCCTATATCTTTACCAGGCCTACGTGGGACGGGTTCACGTGGAAGCCGAGGACACCCTTCAGGTGTTCGTGGATGACGAAGCCGTTCCGGCGGGCGGAAGCTCCCGGAGCGGGGACAGGGTCCGAACCTGGTACGATGGCGTAAGCTTCGCCGCAGCCACTTCTGGTACTCCGGTGCGAGCGTCGGGCCGCCCGCAGGCTCAGGTGGCGGCGGGTTTTCGCCTGTACCCGAGTTTCCCCAACCCGTTCAACTTGGCCACTCGCTTAGTTTTCTCCCTCGATCGCGATGGATACGTGAGGCTGACCGTGGTTGACCCCGAGGGGCGGAAGGTGGCGACGCTCGCGGAGGGACGGATGAGCCGCGGTCAGTACAGCTGGGTGTGGGATGCAGACGGCTTTCCGTCCGGCGTGTACATCGCCGTGCTCGAGGTGGACGGATCGGTGCGGTCGACAAAGATGCTGCTTATCCGGTGAGGTGCGGAGTGGGCGAAAGCAGGGCTGGTCTGGAAGGAAGCGGGGGGCGAGTCGGCAACTTCCGATGGGTGATCGTGGGGTTGGTTTTCCTGGCCACCACGATCAACTACGTGGATCGGATGGTGATGGGTATCCTGGCCCCGACATTGCAGAGAGAGATCCAGTGGTCGGAGCACGAGTACGGCTATATCGTTACCGCATTTACGACGGCCTACGCCATCGGCCTGGTGTCCATGGGAAGACTCACGGATGTGGTGGGCACCAAGATTGGGTACGCGATCGCTCTCGTGGGCTGGAGCCTTGCCGCCATGGCTCATGCCCTGGCCCGCTCGCCCTTTGGATTCGCTGCCGCTCGTTTCGGCCTGGGACTGTTCGAAGCCGGGAACTTCCCCTCCGCCGTCAAGACGGTGGCCGAGTGGTTCCCCAAGAAGGAGAGAGCTCTGGCTACCGGCCTGTTTAATGCCGGGACGAATGTGGGAGCGATCCTGGCCCCCCTGATCGTTCCTTGGCTAACCCTTCGCTGGGGATGGCAGGAGGCATTTCTCGTCACAGGCGGACTCGGCTTCCTCTGGCTGTTCCTGTGGTTTGGCCTTTACGACCGGCCCGAGCGGCATCGCCTGCTCACCAGGCAGGAGTTCGAGTACATTCGCTCAGATCCCCCGGATCCGGAGGCGAAAATTCCGTGGCGGACCTTAATCCTGCACCGCGAGACGTGGGCCTTCGCGACCGGCAAATTCCTTACCGACGCGGCATGGTGGTTCTACCTGTTCTGGATCCCGAAATTCCTCAATGAGCGGTACGGCATCGGGCTGACTCACGTTGGATTGCCCCTGATCGTGATTTACCTGTCGGCCGACCTGGGAAGCATTGGAGGCGGATGGCTGTCGTCGTTCTTCATTAGGCGAGGCTGGTCGATCGATCGGAGCCGGAAGCTGGCCATGCTCATTTGCGCCCTGTGCGTCACCCCCGTCACCCTCGCCTCGCAGGCGGGGTCGGCTTGGCTTGCGGTGGGACTGTTCAGCCTCGCAACCGCTTCGCACCAGGGCTGGTCGGCCAACCTGTTTACCCTTGTGACGGATATGTTCCCTCGCAAGGCCGTGGGGTCCGTTGTAGGCCTGGGGGGAATGGCGGGGGCGATCAGCGGTATGCTTATCGCCAGCTTCACGGGATGGGTCCTCGAGCTCACCGGGAGCTACGTAATGCCACTGCTGTTCGCGGGCGTGGCCTACCTTTTGTCGCTCCTCATCATCAATCTCCTTGTCCCTGAGGTGCGGCAGGTGGAGTTTGACTGACGGGTCAAGTGGTCGCAGAAAGGGGTGAATCCTGAGCCGATGGGGAATGCCGTAAGGACACGCGAGGGAACTTCATAGCGCCTGCGTGGCTTCGCATCAGGTGCACGGGTGTCCCGGCAGGAGAAAAACGCGCTTAGCTGCATGGCAGAGGCACGGAGAGCAAGGAGGTGGCTGTGTCTGAGGCGGCACGAAGAGACCAACCGGATGGCGGCATTTCGCGGCGCACGTTCCTGAGGTGGGTTGGCCTCGCCGGAGCGGGGATGGTCGTTGGCCGGTCGTGGGCCTCTGGAAGCACCGTGGCGGAGAGAGCGGGGACCAGAGGCGGGGCGACCCTCGTCGCTGTGACCGAGGTTTCCACCTACGAACGCGCCCTGATCCGGCAGAAGGTCCAGCACCTGTTCGAATCCCTCGGGGGCATCTCAGACCTCGTGGGCCCGGGGACTAAGGTCGCAATCAAGCTCAACCTAACCGGGGGTTCCGGGACGGCCTATCACTTTCGTCTGGGAGGAAAGGACATACGAGACACCATGTGGACCCACCCCGAGGTGCTCCGGGCTGTGGGCGAGCTGTTGATCGATTGCGGCGTCCGTCCATCTGACCTGTACATTGTAGAGGCTTTGTGGGACCGTGCGTCCTACTACAATTTTGGCTACCGGGACGTCCAGACAAGTCTCGGCGCGCAGTTTGTGGACTTGAACGCTGCCCCCTTCGTTCAGGCCAGTGTCGGCGAACCCCACTTCCGTTACGAAAGCTTTGTGCTGAACCGGATCCTTCAGGAGGTGCATGTCTACGTCTCGATCCCGAAATTGAAGCACCACTACGAAGCGGGGATCACGGGTGCGCTGAAGAACCAGATCGGCATCACACCCCTCTCGTACTACAAGAGGTCAAGCTCGGACGGGAACCGTTCGAAGCTTCACTACGGCCAGGAGGGCGAGAACGTGGGGACTCACCTTCCGCGGGCAATCTGTGACCTGAATCTGGTTCGGCCTGTCCATCTTGCCGTGATAGACGGTGTGAAAAACGCCCTTGGAGGCGAAGGTGCCTGGAATCCCACGTTCGTGCCGGCAGAATCCCACGTGCTCCTGGCGGGCAAGGATCCGATAGCCACCGACGCGATTGCCGCCCTGCTCTTGGGATTGAACCCCGAAGAGGAGACCCTGCCTCTTCCCGACGGAGTTCGGCGCTGCGATAATCACCTCGATCTCTTGCGCCAATGCGGGAAAGGGACGAACCGCTTGAGTGAGATCCAGGTCGTCGGCGACGGGGCAGGCCGGGTAACGGGAGTGTGGCACGGGCAAGAGAAGGGCTTGGCCGAGCGGCCGAGGATCCTGTGGAGCTACCCCAACCCGTTCAATGCGGTCACGCGTGTTCATTTCGAGGTGCCAGCTGCGGGTTGGGTGGAGCTGGAGACCTTCGACGCGGTAGGGCGGCGCGTTGGCCGGCTGTACAAGGGCTGGGTGCCGGCGGGAGAACACCAGGTGAGCTGGGACGCTCGCGGACTTCCGAGCGGGGTTTACTTCTGCCGACTTCAATACGGCCGGACCTACCATACCACCAGACTGGTGCTCGAGAGATAGGTAGGCATCCAATCGAGAACGGAAAAGACGGGAGTGACCCATGGAGTCCCAGACTGCACGACTCAAGCTGAAAGAGAAGGTGGGTTACGCTGTGGGGGATACAGCTTCGAATCTCTTCTTCCAGACCTTCATGCTCTTCCTGATGTACTTCTACACCGATGTCTTCGGACTACCCGCCGCGGCTGTGGGCACTATGTTCCTGATCACACGCATATGGGACGCCGTCAATGACCCCATCATGGGCATGATCGCCGATCGGACGAACAGCCGCTGGGGCAAGTTTCGCCCGTACCTGCTGTGGGCGGCCATCCCCTTCGGAATCATGGGGATTCTGACCTTCACAACACCGAATCTCTCAACCTCGGGCAAGCTGATCTACGCCTATGTGACTTACACCCTGATGATGATGGCCTACACGGCGGTGAATGTGCCGTACTCGGCCCTCATGGGGGTAATTACCCCTGACTCAATGGAAAGGACCGAAATCTCCTCCTACCGCTTTGTTGCAGCGTTCGTCGGCGGGGTGATCGTCCAGGCGAGCACGATGTCCATGGTTCGCTACTTCGGACGCGGAAATGAGGCGGTGGGTTGGCGCTCGGCGATGAGCGTGCTTTCTGTGCTGGCGGTCTCGCTCTTCGTGGTGACGTTTCTCACGACCAAGGAAAGGGTCTATCCGCCGAAGGGCCAGAAAAGCAACTTCCGGCAGGACCTGAAAGACTTGTTCACGAACGTGCCGTGGCTTCTGATCGCCGGCGCCACGGTGATGCAGCTGATGTACATCGTCACGCGCAACAGTTCGATCATGTACTACTTCAAGTACTACGTCCAGGACCAGCGCCTAAACCTCTTCGGCAAGGTCATTGCCCTCCCGTTCGACACATTTGCCTCGTCCTTCATGCTTTCCGGCACAATCGCGACGATCCTCGGCGCTGTGCTGGCCAAATGGTTTGCCAAGGTGCTGGATAAGCGGAATACCTACGCCGGATTCCTGGCCCTCAGTTCTCTGCTTACTACTTGCTATTACTTCATCAAACCCCAGGAGGTTGTACTGATCTATCTCATCAACATTCTTCTCTCATTCCTGCTCGGACCTGTGTCCGTTCTCCAGTGGGCCATGTATACCGACACAGCCGACTACGGTGAGTGGAAGAAAGGGCGCCGGGCCACGGGTCTCGTAATGTCGGCCTCCCTCTTCGCACTGAAGCTGGGCCTGACCCTGGGGGGCGCGGTCTCTGGATGGATCCTTGGCTACTATGGCTTCGTGGCGAACCAGCCTCAGACGCCGGAGACGCTCTACGGGATCCGAATGCTGATGAGCTTTTACCCGGCAATCCCGGGGCTTGTAGGCGCTGCGCTCATGATCTTCTATCCGCTCAGCAACCGGATGATGAAGAAGATTGAGCAGGATCTTGCGGAGAGGCGGCGGGCGGTCGCCCAATCGGCTCTTGCCTAACCGGAGGACCTGCTTCGGGCAAGGTGCCGATGCAGGTCCGGCGGAAGAAAGGGGGTGGCCATCGGAGGGTAGATCCTCTCGAAGCCCCCGCGCTACCCCGCGGAGGTCTGGAGCGCGCCGAGGGTGGCGAGTGTGGTCGGCAGCCCACGGAGGCCAAGGAAACAAGGGGAGCTGTTCCTACGGTGCCGAGGAAGCACCGGGTTTCTCTCGTCGGGGCCGGCTCCGCGAGGAAGGGGCGTGTGCTCATATGGATCGCTCGTTGGGGAAGCCGGAGATGCTCCCGTGGGCCGAACTCGCGGAATCTGTGGCGCCCGGGAGAGGGCGCGGACCCAGGGCTGAGGTTTTCCTCTTGGGCGGAAGTTCGGGGTAGGTGGCCCCGCAGAAGCTACCGGGGGCTGCGTCTTGTCCAATTGGGCCGGTGGGGAGGGGGTTCCTGTGGGGTGTCCTCGTCCGACGATGAGCAGGACGTCGCGCTAAATCCCGAGTTCAAGCTGACGCCCACCTTCCGGAGCTGCGATTGATCGGAGCTCGGGAAAATGGGCGAGCAGGGGCTCAGGTACAGGAACGGCCGCTCCCGTGAGCTTTGCCTTCATCTGGAGGGCGTTGACCACCGCCTTGCCGCCGTAGTGGTTGTTGTAGATTAGGAACGTCGCCTTGGCCTTCCTCTCCACGTCGCGGACGCGGTCCGCCCATTCCTCCAGTTCCTGATCGGAGTAGAGGTAGTTGTAGCGAGCATCGCGGCCGGCGTCTTCGCGGAACCAGTCCGCGTAGTTGCGTCCGTGGAACCGTACGTAGGCGATGGGTGCGGTCACTTCCGACGTCGGGGGGATGGATCGCCCGATTACGGGCTGGTCGATGTTGGCGAAGCCGACGTTGCGCTCCCGAAGGAAGTCGAAGATTTCCCGACGAAGCCAGCTCGCGTGTCGGAACTCGACCACAAGGGGATATTCCGCGAACGCGTCGAGGAGGCGTGAGAGAAACAGGCGGTTTTCCGCCTCATTCTTGAACCGCCAGGGGAATTGAACGAGCAGGGCGCCCAGTCTGTCTGCTTC
This sequence comes from candidate division KSB1 bacterium, assembly GCA_034506315.1. Classification (GTDB taxonomy): domain Bacteria; phylum Zhuqueibacterota; class Zhuqueibacteria; order Oleimicrobiales; family Geothermoviventaceae; genus Zestofontihabitans. Next base: position 9,911 of record JAPDPT010000019.1, read on the forward strand.
GAGAAGAGGGGCAATGCCTTCCCGGAAGAGCCTTTCCTCCTCACTCCCCGGGGCTATCCCTTCGTGCGTGAATCCCTGCCAGAGCTTGGCTGTAAAGCGAAAGCGCCGGTTCTGCTCCACCTTCCGCACCCACTCCCTCACCATCCAGGGAGTGGGTGGACGGTAAAACGTGGTGTTGATTTCGATCGTATCGAAGTACCGCGCAAGGTACTCGAGCTCGGAAAACCCGCGCGCCCTCTTGAGTGGGTACACAACGCCTTTCCAGTCCTCGTAGCTCCACCCGGCAGGTCCTACGTACGTGTGTCTTTGGTTATCTGGAATGGGTTTCACAGTCCGATCTCCTGATGGTCCGCGTCTGGCTCCTCTACTTTGGCTCCCGGCTTGCGGAATCAAGAACCGGGGGCGTTCGGTCGCCCTGGTGGCTGGTGACCCAGGGCCCTGCCGCCCGACCGGCTGGCGAGTTGGGCCCACAACGAAGGGGACATGGCCTTCGCGTCGATCTTTCCCCGGGTAGTTTCGAAGTCACCGACCAATGGAGACCCTCGTGTCTGTGTCTGAGGAGCCGGAGTGAGGCCCTCCGCCGCTTGCCCAACGGCGAACCTCTGGCTTTCACGTCTCCGCAGGGCGAAGCCTGAACACACCTCAGAGGAACTGAACCTTCTCCACCGTCAGCGTAAACGCTCCAAAGTCCTCTTCCACAATTCCGGTCAGGAGATAGGGTCGGGTGTACGACAACATGTAACAGAATCGGTTGTAGGCTTCCGGGAAGAACGTGGCGTCGTAGAGAGCCGTCGTGTCCTCGAAGCTGACGAATTCCATAAGCTCTTCTTCCTTGGTCTTGGCCAGCTTCTCGGTGATCAGCCACCCTGCCACCTGTACGCGCTTTCCGGGGTATCGGGGGAGATCCTTGGCCGGGATGACCCGGAGCGCTTGGAGCCGGTCCCTGTAGAGCTCCAGGGGATGTTTGCTGATTAGGAGCCCGAGCGCTTCCAGTTCCAACCGCAAACGGGTCCGCTCGTCGTACTCAGGCAGAGCTGGAGGCAAGGCATCTTCGGTAGGGAGATCAAAAAGGTCGGGATAGGCTGTAACCCTTGCCTTGGGACGAGCATAGAAACTGGCCAGCCACATCATCTGGGGGCGCGTCAGGCTCGGCTCTACACTGTCGAACGCACCCGCCTTGATGAGCTGTCGGACTTCCGACGCGTCGAGTTTCACCCGCCGCAGGAAGTCGCGCAGGGACAGGTACGGGCCGTTGCGTCGCCTCTCCTCTACGATAGCCTCCAGGCTCTCCTGCCGCATTTGCTTAACCTGCATAAGGCCGACGCGAATCCAGTCGTTCGAGCCGGTGTAAGGGATGTCGCTCTCGTTGATGTCGGGCGGGAGGATGCGAAGGCCCATGCGCTTGGCCTCCGAGATGTAAGCGAAGGTCGAGTAATATCCGCCCTGGTTTGAGATGACGGCGGCCATGAATTCCGCCGGGAAATGGGCACGGAGGTAGGCCGATTTGTACGAGACCAGCGCGTATGAGGCTGAGTGGGGCTTGCAGAAGCTGTACCCGCTGAAGCTAAGGATCATGTCCCAAATCTTGTCGATAGTGTCTTTAGGCACCCCCCGCTCCAGGGCCCCGTGGTAAAACTTCTCCCGGTAGTCCTGGAGCTGTTTCTGCCTGTGCTTTTTGGAAAGAACCTTGCGCAGCTCGTCTGCCTCGGCCGCATCGAAGCCTGCAAGCTCCATGGCAACGCGGGACACATCCTCCTGATAGACCATGATGCCGTAGGTATCCCGCATGATCTGTTCGAGCAGGGGATGGATGGGTTCGTAGCTGCCGCCCCGCAGGCGGCGAACGTATTCCCGGATGTAGGTGTTCGCTGCCGGTCGAATGATGGAGCTGTGGATCACAAGATGCTCAAAGTCGCCCGTGCCCGTCTTGCGCTGGAGCAGGCGCATGGCAGGCGACTCCACGTAGAAGACCCCCATCGTGTCGCCGCGCGCGATCAGTTCCTGAGTTGCCCGATCTTCGAGTGGGTTCCACTGCGCGTAGTCGATACGGATTCCGTGGTGCTCTTCGATCGCCCGCAGGGCATCCCGAATCACCGCCAGGGAACGGTTGCCCAGGAGATCGATCTTGACCAGCCCAGCGTCTTCGGCCTGATCCTTTTCCCACTGGATGATGCGCACCCCCTTGGCGGCCATCTCCACGGGCACGTAGTCTTCGACTTTCCCGGGCACGATGACCACACCACCGGGGTGAACGGAAAGGTGACGGGGGAAGTCGTGAATGCGATCCGCGAGCCTCAAAATCTCCGGCCATGGTGGCGGTAGATCAAGGTCGCGAAAGGCCGGATGGGAGGCCACGAGGGCCGAAACGCTCTCCGCATCCCAATAACCGGGAATGCGCTTGCTGACGCGTCCGATTTCCTGCTCCGGTAGTCCGTAGACCTTGGCAATCTCGCGTACGGCCGCACGCGCCTTGAAGGTGACGTGGTTGCTGATCATGGCCGTGCTTTCGCGGCCGAAACGAGCAAAGGTCCATTCCAGAACCTGGTCTCGCTCGTCCCACGGGAAGTCGACATCAATATCGGGAGGATCCTTCCGTCCTCGGTTCAGGAATCGCTCGAAGAACAGATCGTAGCGAACGGGGTCCACGTGTGTGATGCCCAGGCAGTACGACACGAGGCTGGCCGCAGCGGAGCCCCGTCCACAGGTCCGGGGAGCTTGCTTCACGATCTCGTGTACCACCAAGAAATAGGGGGCAAAGCCTTTTTCGCGAATGATCTCCAGCTCGTACTCGAGCCGCTGGCGCACCGGCTCGGTAATCTCCCCATAGCGCCATCGGGCCCCCTCGTAGCACAGGTGCCGCAGGTAGTCGAAAGCCGATTGTCCATCAGGGCCGGTGACCGGAACGAACACGAACCCGCCGAATCCGAATTCGAAAACGCACTTCTCGGCAATACGCACCGTATTGGCCAGGGCCTCTGGTACGCTGCTGAACGCTTGGGCCATGGCCTGGGGCGAGTGAAAGAGAGCCGTGGGCGGGGCCAGTTCAGACCCTGGAACGCGTTCCAGCGTGCTGTTCGTGGCAATGGCCCGCAGGAGGCGGTGAAGAATGTAGTCCGCAGGAGTAAGGAAATAGCTTCCCGCAGTTGCTACGGGCTGAAGGCCTCGAGAGCGAGCGAACTCGAGGAGAGCCCGTCGGGGCGCACTGATCCGCAGCTCCGCGTAGAGGTCTTGGCAGCTCAAGTGGCGGGCGAGGCGGTCGAGGACGCTGGGGCAGTCGCTGAGAACCACGAGATCTTCAGGGCGCTGGAGGATCGCCTCGACGAGGGAGAAGTCCGGCTTCAGGTGGCGTTCTGTGAGAATATGAGACAGGTTTCTGTAGCCTCGCTGGCTCTTACACAGGAGGACAGCTCGCTCGTTGGCCGTGCTTACTTCTGCGCCCACCAGGGGGACGAGGCCGTGATCCTTCGCGGCTTGGAGGAAGCGGATGAGCCCGTACACCCCGTTTGTGTCCGTGAGGGCCAGATAAGGCAGGCCGAAACGAGCGGCGGCGGCGCAGATTTCCTCCGGTGCGTTGACGCCGCGGCACAGCGAGAAGTAGGAATGAACGTGTAGATGAACAAACGTGCTCATGGTCCGGTCCGGCTCTCCGGAAAAGGCCCATGGGTCTCCCTGGGTTCACTGGAGCACAAGGGTATGGGCATAATCAATAGCCCTCTCGCCGAAGCGATCCCGAATGCGATCGAGGGCACGGACGAGCTTCTCGCGACGCTCGCCGGCCTCGCTTTGGAACAGAGTGAGTTGGCGCATTTCCGGCCGGAGCTCTTTGAGCTCCAAATGCAGGGATCGGACGCGCACCCGGCGGGTGAGAAGATGGACCAGAGCCTCCTCGGCCACCGGGTAGATTTCGTGTTCGTATTGACTGGGGAAAGCGAGCGGCATCTCTCCGCGGTTTTCTACACCATCTGAGTAACGGAGCCAGAGGTGAAGCCGATGGGCCATCCAATGCTCTTGTCGCAGGCGGCGGCATGCTCGCTCCAGCAAGCGAAAGAGAAGCGCACGCAACAGGGGTATCGCATTGGTGTCTTCCGGCAGGATTTCTTCTTCCACAATGCTCGGCTGGCGACGCGGCGGCTGCACCGGTCGCGGATCGATGCCGTGGGCCCACTGGTGAAGCAGTATTCCTCTGCGACCTAAGAGATGGGTCAGATCCGTGACGGGAATCTGGGCCAGCTGCCGAATGTAGCGGACATTGAGTTCGGCAAGCTGCTGAAGAGTCGTTTTCCCTACCCCTGGCAGATAATGGACTGGCAGGGGCGAAAGGAACCGTTCTTCGTACCCGGGACGGACGCTCTGCAAGCCTGTAGGCTTGACGATGTCGGAGGCGATCTTGCTGACCAGCTTATTGGTTGCCACCCCGACCGTGGCTTCGAGGTTGAGCCGGTCACGGATCTCGCGTTGGGCCTTAGCGGCTGCGTCGATGGGGCTGCCGAAGAGGCGTTGCGTACCGGTCATGTCAAGGTACGCGTGACCGTAGCGCACGGGCTCGATGACCGGGCTGAAGCGGCTGAGGATGTCGAGCATGGCCTGCGTGGCGCGTGCGTACAGGGGCTTGTTTGGCGGTAGCACAATGAGCTCCCGACAGAGGCGCCTTGCCTCCTGCAGGGGCATGCCACGGTGAATCCCTGCCCGACGCGCTTCGTAGGAGGAGGCGTAAATGAGCGAGCGGTTGGCGGTCTGAACGGCGACCACCACTGGTCGCCCGCGCAATCGGGGCTCCAAAACGGTCTCCACGGAGACCGCAAAGGCCGTGATGTCCACATAAAGGATACTGCGCTCCATTGCGATCCCTGGCGTCAGCCAGGCCCACCTCTTACGCCACCCGCTCGCGGATTAAGGAAACCACCACGCCCTGGATCGTCCATTCGCTCTCCGGATGGATCTCCTCGTACCGAGGATTTTCTGGCTTCAGATACCGCTGGTTGCCTTTGACCACCAGCCGTTTCACGGTGACCTCGTTGCCGAGCAAAGCGACCACGATGTCTCCGTTGCGCGCCTCACTGGTGGAACGGACCACGACGAGGTCGCCATCGAGAATTCCGGCGCCTTCCATGCTGTCGCCCGTGACGCGGAGGAGAAAGTACCGTCCGCTATCGCGCACCAGACTACGGGGGATGGCCACGTGCCGCTCGATGTTTTCTTCCGCCAGCACGGGTTGACCCGCTGTGACGGAGCCGATCAGCGGCAGCTGGACCTCCGGCGAAGGCTGAAAGCGCGCCGCTTTTTCCAGCAAACGAATGCTCCGGGCCTTCTCGCTCTTGCTGATGTAGCCCTTTTTCTCGAGGCGGCGGAGGTACTTGATCACCGTGTTCTTGGAGCTCACCCCCAGGTGCTGGGCAATTTCGCGCAAGGTGGGGGGATAGCCGTCAATGGCCATCCGCTCGGCAATCAGGGCTAATACCCGGCGCTGCTTTTCGGTAAGATCGTCCATGGTCCCCTCCTTTTTCCTTTGTTCGGTGCCCATATGGTCACCCAATTCTACAAAATCTAGGTCACCCTGTCAAGAGAAATTTTTCCCAGCCCTATCCTCTCTCCCGCCGGGGTCCTGCGGAGCCTTCCCCCTATGGCGACGCCGTATTCAGCGCTACCTGTCTGCTCCCTCCTTGACTACATGCGGTCGACTCCGTATATTCTTTCCACAAACTCCAGGTAGTGCGAACAGGGGAAAGGGGTAAAGATGAGACTCGGGTGGAGTAAATCCCTCGCGCTCGGCCTCCTTATCGGGATTGTCGGTTGCAGCAGGAGACCTTCTCAGCCCTTCGGGTTCACAATTGAGGACCACGACCTCGCCGTTACCCTTTTCCCAGAGCAGCACCGCCTCGAGGCGGTGGACCAGATGAAAGTGAGCTTGCGGCAGAAGCGCCAAATACGCTTCCTTCTCCACGAAGACCTTAGTGTCCAGCAAGTGCGTGTGGGGGGACAGGAGTGTAAGGTTGCGCTGGAGCCTGACTTTGATCCCTCCCGCGTCTTACCTCGCCCTTTCCTGGAGGACTCCGCGTGGATACGTCGGGCGGCGCTCGTCACCGTGAACCTGCCTAAACTCGAGAAAGCCGCGGAACGGATGGAGGTACGCTACCAGGGTGTGATTTTCGACTCCGCGGGCGAAGGACAATTCTCACGGAACTGGCTTTCGCGAACGAGCTCCGGGATCATCTCCGCGGCGGGCGTGTACCTCGCCCCCAGTAGCTTGTGGTACCCGACCGTGCCGGGCAACCTAAGTGCGCTCCGCGTGGCCGTGCGTACGCCCGCCCCGCTCGAGGTTGTGAGTCAGGGAGCGCTTCGGCAGCGCAGGTTGCAGGGCGAGTGGGTGTACACGGTCTGGGAAGAGAGGCAGCCTCAGAAAGGCATTTATCTCGCCGCTGGGCCGTGGCGCATCACGCAAATCCCAATGATGCGCTACGCGGTCATGTGCTACTTTAGCCCCGAGGCTACCTCCTCGCTGGGACTGGAAAGAGGTTACCTCGAGGCCTGCGCAAACTATCTTTCCCTTTACGAGCGTCTTCTCGGGCCGTACCCGTACTGGAAGTTCGCGGTCGTTGAGAATTTCCTCCCCACGGGCTATGGTCTGCCCTCATTTACGCTCATTGGGAGTGAGGTGCTGCGCCTACCGTTCATTATCTCCACCTCCCTGGGCCATGAGATCTGCCACAACTGGTGGGGGAACGCCGTCTACGTCGCTCCCGGTACCGGAAACTGGTCCGAGGGGCTTACGACGTACTGCGCGGAGCACTACTACGCAGAGCAGCAGGGGGCCGAGCAGGCCGCTCATTTTCGCATGGGACTCAACCGTGAATACCTCTCGTATGTGACGCCCGAAACGGATTTTCCCCTGCGCCGATTCCGGGAGCGCAGTGACCCCGCCTCGCGTGCGATCGGCTACGCCAAGTCAGCCATGGTTTTCCACCAACTCCGCCTCCTCGTCGGAGACGAAAAGTTCTGGAACGCCCTTCGGAACATCTATCGTGACTATCGGTTTCGCCACGCCAGCTGGGACGACTTTCGGCGCGTGTTTGAGGAATTCCACGGCGAGAAGCTCGGCTGGTTCTTCGACCAGTGGCTCGATCGTACAGGCGCTCCTGTCCTGCGCATTCAGAAGGCGCGCGTCAGTCGCCAGGGCGATCGCTTCCAAGTCACGGTCGTGGTGGGACAAGAGGGAAACCAGCCGTACCGCGTGAAGGTCCCGGTGCGTGTACGCACGACAGCGGGAAGTGAAAAGGCCGTGCTTGAGTTGACGGGGCAGGCCGACAGCGTCACGATCCGTGTCGTGAACCGGCCTGTCCTGGTTGAAGTTGACCCGGAGTTCGACGTCCTGAGGTGGCTGCTTCCGGGCGAGTTTCCTCCCGCACTGAGCCAGCTCCTCGGGGAAAAGAAGCCCATCTTCGTCCTCGCCCGGGCTTCGTCGGACCTCGCGTCCGCCTATCGGTCCCTTGCCGAGGGAATTGCCGAGCGCGGGCTGATTGTCGCTGGCGATGAGGTCCGAGTTGAGGATCTTCGGACGACCTCGTTTGCTGTTCTCGGTGATCCGCACCAGCTGAGTCTCTGGAACGAGCTGCGTTCCCAGCTGCCTGCGGAGCTACAGATCGAGGGCTCAGGGGTCGTGATTCAGGGGACCCGTTACAACCTGAACGTGCCAGGATTGACGGTTGTTCTGGTCCTCGCCAATCCTTTCAACGCGGGCAAAGTGGCTGCCGTCATTTGGGGAGGTAGCGCAGAGGCCATCTCGGCCGCTGCCTCCCGCTTAGCCCACTACGGGAAGTACAGCTTCGTCGTTTTCCAGAACGGGCGGAACATTGCCAGCGGGGAATGGCAGGTCACGGAGTCGCCACTGGCCATGCGTTTCTGAGCTGGGCAAGACGGCGAGCCCTGGGTTCTCGTCGAGAACGAAGGGCCGGGAGAGCGGACATTCCCCCGCGGCGCGCACAGGTGGCATACCCCAGCAAACGTCGGCCGGACAAGGTAGGCGAAGTATCTCTCTCGGTCAGAAAGACGAACCCGATGCGGGGTGCAAATCGCGCACAGTTAACCAGGGGGAAAGGGAAAGGCTCTTTCGGGGATCGTCGCTCTGGACATGGGCAGAAAGTGGATCTGTCCGGAGACAACTCCGGCACTGAGGGTTAGCGCAACGGAGCGGTCAACGATACGGACAACAGGGACAGCCTGCGGAGGGCGTGCTGCAGGGTCATCGCTCAGCGGTGGCCCTGTTTTATTGCTCAGCGGAAGCTGGGAGGCCACACCACGCGGGGGATGGATCATCGCCTTGGACGGATGTGGTTTGGAAGGTTGCCGGGCCTCGGCGGCGTAGAGGTGTGCGAGAGTAGGCGGGTGAACGAGCAAAAGGGTAGACCATGGGAATCCCCAAGACCATGCGCGCGATTGTGAAGGTCAAGGAGGGTGTGGGAGCGGAGCTGCGTGAGGTTCCAGTGCCGCGGCCGGGTCCCGGGGAAATTCTGGTGGAGGTCACCGCCACATCAATCTGCGGTAGCGATCTGCATATCTGGCAGTGGAATAGCTGGGCAAGGAAGCGCATTCGGCTTCCCCAGATCATGGGCCACGAGCTTGCAGGCCGTGTAGTGGAGGTGGGCAAGGACGTGCACCACATCCCTGTGGGTACCTTTGTGTCCGCGGAGACGCACCTGGCCTGCGGCGTGTGCTACCAATGCCGTACGGGAAGGCCGGAGATCTGCAAGAACCTGCGGATTCTCGGCGTGGACACAACCGGGGTTTTTGCCGAATACGCCGTGATCCCGGCCGTCAATGCAATCGTAAACGACGAGCGCATCCCCCCGGAATATGCCTCTGTACAGGAGCCTCTGGGCAACGCGATTGATACCGTCCTGGCCGAAGATGTGTCCGGGAAATCAATCCTTGTTACGGGTCTTGGGCCTGTAGGGCTGCTGGCGGTGGCGGTTGCCCGGAGCTGTGGAGCTGGGCTGATTGTGGCGAGCGAGCCGAACCCTCTGCGCCGTCAGTTAGCCGAGCGGCTGGGCGCGAACCGCGTCGTGGATCCCCGTTCGGAGGACCTGGTGCAGGTCGTTAGGGATCTCACGGCTGGGGACGGCGTGGAGGTCCTGGCCGAAATGTCCGGAAGTGCCCAAGCTTTGCGCGATGGCCTGCGCTGCGTTACTCCTGGCGGGCGTGTGTCCATCCTGGCCTTGTACGACGGTGAGGTTTCCCTCGACCTGAACGATTTGGTCGTCCTCCGCGCTATCCGCATCTACGGTGTCACGGGCCGGAAAATGTTCTCCACATGGTTCAAGGCGCGTGAGTTGCTCGTCCATGGCCGCTTGGATCTGGCCAACGTGGTCACGCACAAGTTCGCCTTCGACCGGTTCGCCGAGGCTTTCGAGCTGATGAGCAACGGTAATTGCGGCAAGGTCGTGCTCTACCCTCATGGGGAAGTAGCCCCTTAGGTAGGAAAGTCAAGCCTGAGCGTGAGGTGAGCTATGTTCGAGGAGAGCTTTCGTCAGGAGCTCCGACGCACCCTGGAGGAGCTCAAAGAGAGCGGCCTTTACAAGGAGGAGCGGATCCTGGTCACGCCTCAGAGCCCCGAGATCCGCGTCGAGGGTAGAGATGGCGTGGTACTGAACTTCTGCGCCAACAACTACCTCGGGCTCTCTAGCCACCCCAAGGTCATTGAGGCAGCCCATCGTGCCCTTGATCGGTGGGGATTCGGTCTGTCCTCCGTGCGCTTCATCTGTGGCACGCAGGAGATCCACAAAATCCTTGAGAGAAAGGTAAGTGAGTTTCTGAGGACCGACGACACCATCCTCTACGCCGCTTGTTTCGATGCCAATGGCGGCGTTTTCGAGCCCTTTATGGACGCCGACTGCGCGATCCTTACCGACGAGCTGAACCATGCCTCGATCATCGACGGAATCCGGCTCACCAAGGCACAACGGTTCATCTACAAGCACTCCGATATGAACGACCTCGAGGACAAACTGAAGCAGGCCCAGCGTGCCAAGCGAAGGATGATCGCCACGGATGGCGTTTTCAGCATGGATGGCGATATGGCCCGTCTGGACGTGATTTGCGATCTGGCGGAAAAGTACGGAGCGCTCGTAATGGTCGACGACAGTCACGCCACCGGGTTCGTCGGAAAGACGGGACGTGGCACTCCCGAATACTGGGGTGTAGAAGGGAGGGTCGACCTGATCACCACCACCTTTGGGAAGGCGCTCGGGGGAGCGTCCGGCGGCTGTGCCTCCGGTCGACAGGAGCTCATCGACTGGCTCCGACAGCGCAGTCGCCCCTACTTGTTCTCTAACACCCTCTCGCCCGTGGTGGTGGGGGCGACCATTGCCGTCCTCGATCTCCTCTCGGAGACGAGCGAGCTCCGTGACAAGTTGGCCCGCAACACTGCCTACTTCCGTCAGCAAATCACACAGGCCGGTTTCGAGATCAAGCCCGGAGACCACCCGATTGTCCCCATCATGCTCTACGAGGAAAAGTTGGCCCACCGAATGGCGCGCGATCTTCTCGACGAAGGGATCTACGTGATCGGTTTCAGCTATCCGGTTGTCCCTCGCGGCCAGGCGCGGATCCGCGTGCAGATCTCAGCCGCTCACGAGCAGCACCACCTCGACCGGGCAATCGAGGCCTTTACCAAGGTGGGGAGGGCTCTCGGCGTCATCGCGTGAGGTCGCAGGGACGGTGCTACTCAGCCGATCCCAGCTTTGCAGCCAGTCGGGCCTGGGCTCCCGCAAGGGGAAGAGAACCGAGCGCGCGGAGCGCAGGGGCTCGCAACCGTTGGCAAGCGAGGGAGCGCCCGATGCCGGTCCTGCGTGTTTTCTCCCGGATGAGCCGGGGAGGGCAACTGGCCGCCATCCTCGTGGCTGCGACTATCCTGTTTTCCGGAAGGAGCTGGGCCGCTGAAGTCAGTGGCGCAGATCCCATCCGAGCGCCAGGAGACCAGGCCGGACGTCCCCGCATTGCCCTTGTCCTGAGCGGTGGTGGCGCGCGGGGCTTCAGCCACGTGGGCATCTTGAAGGCGCTGGAAGAAGAGGGAATCCCGTTCGACCTCCTCGTGGGAACCAGCATGGGAGCGATTGTGGGCTCCCTCTACGCTTGTGGGTACTCGCCGCAGGAGATCGAGGAGATGGTCCGTGCTGTAAACTGGGTCCAATTGCTGAGCAAGAGCGCACCCCGTTCGGATCTCGGGAGTGAGCGGTACGGTGCGGCCCATGCCCTGGTGTCGTTGCGCCTCCAAAAACTTGAACCGCAGATGTCGCCCGGTCTCCTGCCGGCTCAGCGGCTGTACGAGCTTTTCCTCAGCCTGACCGGCGGACACGAAATTGCGTGTAAAGGCGACTTTGACTCGCTGATGGTTCCGCTGCGGATTGTCGCCGCCGATCTGAAATCGGGGCAGCCGGTCGTCTTCAGCCACGGGCATCTGGCCCGAGCGATCCTGGCCTCGATGGCCATTCCTTTCCTCTTTCCGCCGGTCCCATGGGGCGATTCGCTTCTGGTGGACGGAGGCCTGCTGGACAACATGCCTGTGGATGTGGCGCGGACCTGGGGAGCCGACGTCGTGTTGGCTGTGGACGTCTCCAGCATCGGCGAGAGGGAGGTGCAATACGAAGACCTGATCGACGTCTTCCGCCGCACCATGGACATCTGGATGACCCGTACCAATCAGCTTTACCGAGAGAAGCCGGACCTACTGTTGAAGCCCTACTTGGAGCAACGAAGCCCCCTGGACTACGCCTCAGCCGATACGATCATGGCCCTCGGCTACCGCTACGCCAGGGCTGTCCTGGATTCCGTCAGGCTTCTCATCCCCTGGCGCACAGACTGGGGCCTCCGCCGGGAAAGATACCGTCTTCTTTCTCGGGCCAAAGTCGGCTCGGTGGTGGCCACTGTGGAGCTCACGGGAACTGCACGCTCTGAGCCGCTCCCTCTACGGTCAGAGATAGAGCTCCGGCCGGGAATGCCTTTTCAAGTGGGGACGGTGGTGAGCGATCTGCGGAGGCTTTACGACACCGGTCTCTTTGACCATGTGTCCGCCCGTTTGGAGGCTCGGCCTGGGGGACGTGTGGCCGTTGCCTACGAGGTTCGCGAACGCCACCCTCTCGACCTCTGCCTGGGGGGATCGTACGTAAGTCGCGAGGGTGAGGCGGCCTTCGTTCAGTTGCGCCACCTGAATCTCCTCGGACGGGGACCCCGGGGCCTCCTTTCGTATCGAGTAGGTCCCCAGCGTGACTTTGTGGCCGCGGAGCTGCACTCGCGCTCCTTCCTGGGGAGAGCTCTGGGCGTCCAGACAGCCCTTTTCTGGGAGCGCAATCGTCCTCTCTGGTACGAAGGAGGCCGTGCGGTGGCCAGGAGGGTTTTCGACGAGGCGGGAATCCAGGTTACCGCCAAAAGGGGGCTGCGCGGCCTATGGTCCATTTCCGCGGCCGCCAGTGCGACCAGCGCGGTGGGACGCCGAGTGCCCGAGATAGGCCTGAACCGGCGTGTGTGGAGGACCCGCAGTTTCGCTCTGACCGTGCGGTCCAGCAGCCTGGACGATCCCTACTGGACGACGCGCGGCAGCTTCCACACGCTGCAAACCGTGCGGTTCTTTCGGGTCCTCGGCGGTACGACGGAGGGCGGGATTGCGTCCTGGGTGTCGGGATGGTTCCTCCCTGTGGACCGCATGATCCTCGGTGGTACCCTCCGAGCGACGATTTCTGGAACGGGATTGCCCCCAGAGTTGTGGCCACGGCTTGGAGGCCCGGAGGAATTCCAAGGGCTGGAGCGGGGTGAACTCTGGACGCCCTGCTTCCTGGCGGCCACGGGCGAGATCAAATACGCCGCGACGGGCATCCTCCGATGGGCCTTCGGGTTAGGCTTGTCCTGGGCCTCCCACCGCCCGGGTAAGCTCTTAGCCAACGAGCCATTTTTCGGGGCGCGGGTCGGGGCAAGGCTTCTGACCCTCGTGGGGATTGTATCCCTGGATTTGGCCTACGGCGAAGGTGGTCGTTCCGCCTACTACCTTACCGTGGGGTATCCCTTCTGATCCGACCGGGAGCAGGCGGCTTCCGGAAGCCTCGAGGGAGAAGCGCGGCTTGATCGGAAGGGAGAAACGGTGGTTGCCAATCACCAGGAAACCGGGCTGCTTGGGGCAGGAAACAGGTATTCCCGATTGAGGGGGCGCGAAGGAGGATCGAGCGGCGGGCAGGGTGGCTCAAGCCGGCGAGGAATGGGACTGAATGGAAAGTAGGCTCGGTGCTCTTGAGCTGGGATTGATGGCCATTGCGCTGGGAACCGATGCCTTCTCCGTGGCCCTCGGAGTGGGGACCGCTGGGGTGACGGCGCGAAGACTCTTCCGTCTGTCCTGGCACTTCGGCTTGTTCCAGTTCCTGATGCCCATTTTGGGATGGCTCATGGGAAAGGAGCTGGCGGCCATCGTCGGGTCAATCGGTCATTACGTCGTCGCTGGCTTCCTGGCCTACGTGGGTGCCCGGATGATGTGGGAGGGACTGGCGGCCCACCGGGACGCGGGTTTTGCAATAGATCGGACACGGCGAGGGGCACTGATCGGGCTTTCCGTCGCGACGAGCCTCGATGCGTTGGGGGTTGGGGTGGCCCTGGGCATTCTCCAAAGCGCCATTTTCGTGCCCGCGGTGGTCATCGGGATCGTGGCCGGGGCCATGACGGCTGTGGGGATGCTGATCGGCCATAGGTTGCGTGCGGTCGTCGGCCGCCGGGCGGAAGCCCTCGGTGGCCTGGTTCTGATCGGACTGGCTTTGCGATTCTTGATCGGCTGAGGGAGAAGATATGTCAGGAACCACCTGGCTGTCGGTAGATCCGAACGAGGTCGTGGGGCTGACGCGCAGGTTGGTGGCTATCCCCAGCATCACGGAGGCGGAGGGACCGGAGATCTCGGAATTCGTGCGGTCCTGGCTACTGGAGCGGGGATTGGAAGCCAAATTGATCCCCGCAGGGGCAGACAGGGCGAGCGTCGTCTGCGAGCTGGGCAAAGGTACGCCTGTGCTTCTCTTCAACGCACACCTCGATACGAAACCCATTGAGGGCATGGTGATCGACCCTTTTAAGGCGGAGGTGCGAGATGGTAGGCTGTACGGCCGGGGTGCGTGCGACACAAAGGGAGCGGTGGCCGGAATGATGCTGGCCGCCCACGCTCTGAAATCGGGGGGTGGACCCCGTCGGGGATGCTTGCGCCTTGTGTTCGAAGTGGGCGAGGAAGGACGGAAGTGGGCCGCCGAGCAACTGTGGCAGGAGCAGTGGTTGCAGGCAGACTTCGCGGTCGTCGGGGAGCCTTCCGACGGAAAGGTCCAGATAGGCAATCGGGGACGCGTAGGCGGTCTGGTACGGACCTTCGGCAAATCCACCCACACGGCCACGGCAGAGCTCGGCGTGAACGCGATCGAGAAGATGTGCCGGATCATCCAGGCGTTCCTTGATCTCCCGTACCGGCGCTTCAGGGATCCCATTTGGGGTCTCGCCCCGCTGAATTTCTGGAAAATCGAGAGCAGGGGCTGGGAAGCAACGGTTCCGTACGAGTGCGTGGCGTATTTCGACACCCGGCTTCCGCCGCACGTACGGCCGGAGGAGGTACTGGCCCAGATGCGGGCCGCCCTGGCTGAACTCCAGCGCAAGGATCCGGAGCTGCGGGCCGAGATACCAGAGGATGAGCTCTGGCCCTTGCTTCCGGCCGCCGCCATCTCTACGGACCACAAGCTGGTGCAGGACGCGCGCGAAGCGTATTTCGAGATTACCGGCTATCCGCCTGCTCTCGGTGCCAACCCCGCGATGACCATGGCGCACATCTTGATCACCCGCGGTGTGCCCGCCATTATCTTCGGCCCTGGGGAGATTGGCAAAGCCCACACCGCGGACGAAAGCGTGGGCCTCGACGAACTGGTCCTCGCTGCCCGCTTCTACACGGCTTTGGCCGAAAGGATTCTCGGTTAGACGTGAACCACGAACGCGCGTTCGCGACCCTGGCCTCACCGCTCTCGGACGACGTTCCGTGCCCTCAACGGGGTAAAGCGATCTATGGTTGAAGGGGAGAGGCCCGCATTTGGTCCGCTGGAAGGACACGAACCTGCGCGGAGGGCAGGGCATGGCCCCCACGGCGAAGTCAGCGTTTGAATTGGCCGAGATAGGAGCGCTGAACCGCCCTTTGTTCGAGCCGGCGATCTACGAACACAAGGCGGCCCTCCTGCAGCGACCGGTTGTGGACGTGGCGACCTCCGCGGAGCTTCTGGCGGAAGCCACTCTGATGGAGATCGAGCATTACCACCCGGACGCCGTGACCATCGGCGTGGACGTGTACAACGTAGAGGCGGAAGCCATCGGTTGCCGTTTGAATTACGACGTGCCCAGGTACGAGGGCCCACAGGTGGCGGAACCTTTGCTTGGGCAGGTTGGGAGCTGGACAGATCTTCCGCTTCCGGATGCCGAGCGGGCTGGACGGATGCCTCTGTTCCTGGAGGCGGCGTCGCGCGTCCTGCGGGCCAGGCCTCCCGAAATCCTGGTCCGGGGTGCGGTGTCCGGCCCCTTTTCCCTTGCCGCCACTCTGGTCGGTTTTGAGAGGCTTCTTCTGACCATCCTGGACGATGCGTCGAGGGTCCGGCAGCTCCTCAACTACACTCTGGAAGTGAGCCTGGGCTTTGGGCTGGCGTACCTGCGACGCGGTGCCGAGCCGGTGTACTTCGACTCCCGGTGTGCACCGCCCCTGCTTTCGCCGCGAATGTACGCCGAGCTGGTCTTGCCCGTGCACGCGGAACTGGTGCGAAAGACCCGAGCGTTCGGAGCACGCCAGGTTCCCCTGATCATCGGCGGGGACACAACGGAAATCGTGGAGGATCTTGTGCGAACGGGAGCGGGCTACCTCTTGTGCGACGCGCCTGCAAATTTCCAGCGGTATCGAGAGGCGTTGACAGGGAGGAGGCTTTTCCTCCGTCGCAATCTGAACCCTGTTCTGATCCACCGGGGTCCGCTCGAGGAGATCGAGAAGGAGGCTCGCGCTTACCTGCAGGAAGCACGGGGCCTTCCCCTGTTTGTGCTGGGTACCGGAATCGTGGCCTACGATACGCCGCCGCAACATATTGTGGCCGTCCGTCGGACCCTGGAACAAGTTTCCTCGGACGGGGGGTTCTGGGGCTGCGCCAGCCCTCGCTCTTCCGCCTAGCTGTCGATGTGCAGGCCGAGGCAAGAGAAAAAGAGTAGAAGATCCGTGGAAGATTGACGCATTCCATTTGTTTTTGGGGAGGAGTTTCGTAAGATTAGCCAAATTCCGGAAGGGAGCGGGGAGCTACGGGAGGACGATCGAGGGGGAGACGTGGGCCCATGTGTTACGCGGAGGCTGGGATAGCCCCGGGGGTGCCGTTCGAGGTCCGTACTCGGCGAACGGCGGTTCCAAGGCCACAACCCGTCAGTTCGATGTACGACGGAATCCAGCCGGGCGGTGCCGTGGGTCCAGGTTGCGCAGGCAGACCAGACGGAAAGGGCAAGTCCCACCGAACAGCGGTGACCGGCAGCGAGGGCGGCGATGCAGATCCTGGGGCTGCACTGGCTGGATGCGCTGGTAATTCTCGGTTACGTCGCAGTGATTATGTACCTCGGGCACCGAGCGGGGCGGGGTACTCAAGATACCGAAGATTTCTACATTGCTGGTCGCCGCCTGGGCCGTGTCTACCAGTTCTTCCTGAACTTCGGAAACGCTACAAATGCTGACCAGGCCGTGGCGGTATCCCGGGAGGTCTACCGGACCGGGATCAGCGGCATGTGGATTCAGTACCTCGTCCTCTTCCTGACCCCCTTTTATTGGTTCACCGCTCTCCTCTTCCGGCGCTCCCGCATGATCACGGTGGGTGACTATTTTGTGGAGCGCTTTCGCAGCGTCGGCCTGGGTGCTGCCTACGCCGCCTTCATCTTGCTGATGGCCTTCATCGGGGGAGGAGTCGGGTACATGGTGGCGGCAAAGACCATGATGGCCCTCACCCCGAAGCCCTACGAGAAATACACGCCGGAGGAGCGCCTCGCCGTCGAGCAATTTCGCGAGTTCCAGGTTCTCCGCTCCAAGCTGGACCTTGGGCTGACGCCCGAGGAACAGAAGCGCTACGAGGAGCTGAACGAACGCAATAAGCGGGGAGAACTAAAGTCCTTCATCTCCTACACGGACCCCGTGAAATTCTACTTCGTGTACGGAGGGATCGTCGGAGTCTATACGATGATGGGGGGATTCACCGCCGCTGCCCTCACCGATTCGGTGCAAGGCGTTTTGATGATCGTCTTCTCCATCCTGCTGATCCCTTTGGGCCTGTTCAGGATTGGCGGCTTTCGCGGACTTCACGCCTCAGTTCCCGACTACATGTTTCATCTTTTTGGCTCCGTTACCCTCAGCGACTACGCCTGGTATACGATCGTGGGCATGGTCCTTGCGAACCTGGTCTCGATTGTGGCGGTGTCCACGAACATGGCGGTCGCCGGGTCGGCCAAAGACGAAATGACCGCTCGCGTCGGCGTCCTCTCGGGGATGTTCTTCAAGCGCTTTCTCATGATTTTCTGGGCCCTGGCGGGCCTGCTGGCGATCGGCCTTTACGCCGGCCAACTCCACGATCCTGACCTCATTTGGGGGTACATGACCCGGGACCTGTTGTTCCCGGGCGGGATCGGCCTGATGTTAGCAGGTATCCTGGCCGCCAACATGTCCACACTGGACGCAGGGTCTGTCTCCAATGCGGCGCTCTTCATCCGTAACCTCTACCAGCCCCTCGTTCCGAACAAGTCGGAGCGGCACTACATCAACGTTGGGCGCGTGGTGATTGCCGTAACCCTGCTGGGCGGAATCGGGGCAGCTCTGTTCATCGATGACCTGCTTTCCCTCTACAAATACTTCATCTCGATCCCCGCCATCTTCGGTGCTCCGATCTGGCTTGGGTATGTGTGGCGCCGTCTCACGAAGCCGGCAGTCGTGATCCAAATTGTTCTGAGCCTGACCATCTACGCCGTCATCCCCAATCTCTTCCAGAGCCTGGAGTGGGCGAGGAAGAACCCCGCCTTTCTGCTGGAAACCAAGCCGCGCGTTGTGGAGGTGCGGACGAAGGCGGTCCAGGAGGACGTGGAAAAGGGGCTGGCCGAACGGGTGGGACAGCCCATTGTGAAGCGACGGGTCATCGAGCCGGTGGCGGTGCTCTTCGATCAGGTGGCACGCGAGAATCCAGAAGATCCGAATTCGCCGAAGATCGGCCTGGGCCGTTTCAATGCGGAGATCTGGGTCCTAAGCTGGCTGGGAATCGATTTCACCGGATTCACTAAGGCCCAACTCGTGGCCACCCGCTTTTTCTTCGATGCCCTCTTCCCCTTCGTCGTACTGTTCCTGTTCAGCTACCTCACCAAACCGCTGCCGAAGGATTATCTGGACCGCTTCTTTGCCAAACTTCACACACCCGTGCAGCCTTCCAGGGACCTGGATGAGAAGGCCCTGCAGGAAGCATATCGAAACCCCGCGCGCTTTGAGCGACAGAAACTTTTCCCCGGGTCGAATTGGGAGATTTTGAAACCCTCCAAAGCCGATCTCCTGGGATTTGGGGGAAGCTGGATTGTAGTCGGATTGCTGATCGTTCTGCTGTGGCTGGCGGTCAGGATTCAGTAGAGGGTGGCGGACGGGCGGCTCAGCGGCGTTTTGGCCCCGGTACGAGACCCATCTCAACCCAGATGCGAGGTAAGCCATGCACGTGCAGCCGGTTCAGAGGCGGGAGTACGAGCGCTATCTGCTCGACAGCGCGCGCCAGGGGCTGCAGGACTGGCGGCGCGTTGTGGACCGCTGGAAGGCCTCCGAGCGAACGTACGTTTTGTGGGGCTACAATCCCCCACAGCTACCCCTTCGTCTGGCCTACTTGCTCAGCTACCTGCGAAGGGAGGGCCTCCTGGACCGGTCTGCCACGGAGCAGGCGGTTACGATCCTTCGCGATTATTCGGGCCTGCGCGAGCTGGTGGATCGTGACCTTGCAGACCGCAGAGCCGAAACCCGCGGCCGCCCGCTGCCCCTCTTCGTCAACATCTTCCTTGTCCCCGTACTGGCGGGGATCATCGAGAATTTCCGGCACACCGGAGAAGTGGATCCCACCTTCGTGTCCTGGCTGGAAGAGGAGCTGGCCCTCGCTGTCGAGCCTATTTTCGCCCATCCCGAATGGGGGGCGATGAACCGCGCCATCCTCCGCTCGTGTGGGCTGTGGTATGCGGCCTCCGTCTTGCCAAACCATCCAGAGGCGCCCAAGTGGCGTAAGATGGCCGAGGTCATCGCCATCGATAACCTCGACCACTGGGAGATTGAGGACGCCAGCACCTATCACCCCGTCTGGCTCTTCTACATGTTCTGGTACCTGGACCTAAGGGGAGAACTGGCGCAGATCGACTCACCTTTCGTCCGGTGGTACCTCGAATACTTCGTGCGGATGATCGCTCCGCACGGGACCATCCCCGATTTCGGCGACGGGGAATGGCGCTCCACCTGGTTCCTTTTCGTCCCCTGCTACGAGGCCGCAGCCCGGCAGCTGGGAGATCCCCGCTGGAAATGGGCAGCGGCAAGGATTTTCCGCGCCTGTTCGCCCGTGCTGACGCGCGAGCACCCGCACCCTGCCGAAATCGCAAACTCCCTGCTCCTGGCCCACCAGTGGTGCGACGATTCTTGCCCGGCCGAGCCTCCCAAGGTTCTGTCGTGTGAGCTCCTGGAAGACCTGGTTGGCAAGAAGATCGTTTTCCGGAACGGCTGGGCGCCGGAGTCCACCTACCTGCTCCTGAATTACAAAGAGGAGCACGAGGGCGGCTGGCTCGACCGACAGTACCTTCGCGATACCATCTCGGTCGAAGAAGAGAAAATGCACCACGGCCACTCGGATGAGAACGCCATCGTCACCCTGATGTCGGGGGGTTCCGTCCTGCTCCACGATGGAGGGTATCGTTCCGGACTGCCGTCCGGGAAGTACGGGGCTTACCGCGCCGACTACTTCCACAATCGGCTGGTCGTTCGGAACGAAGCCCTGGATGCCGCTCAGGACGTTTACGAACTCCTGCGCAACAGCGGAGCGTATCGACCCGTGCGGAGCTACAAGATCGATTTCCTGACACTGGAAAGAGTCGACTACTCGCGCACGCGCCTCGTCGATCAAAGGCAGGGTTTCCTCTGGGACCGGGCGCTCGTCTTCTTGCGCGAGGAGGAAGAGTTTCTGGTGGTGGATGGCTTCTGTCCGCTGAGGGAGGACTTTTTCACGGTTTCCTGCCTCTGGCACGCCCAGCAGATGGTGCTTCCGAGAGAAGATCTGGCCCTTGCATCGTACCAGGAGCTGTCCGGCGAGAAGCTTCGCGATGACCGTTCCCTGCTGATCCGCTTCCTGGCGCCTGCGCGAGGACGTCGTCGAGGTACCTTCGAGATCGAGCGCCACTACGGCACGGAGATCTGTTTCCACGAAACCTGCTCTGCGGGCTTCCTCGCGGGACGGTGGCTGGCCTTCGTGACGCATCTGGCCCCGATTGCAAAAGGCAAAGACTGGCAGGATCGAGCCGGCGCCGCCGAACTCCTGGCAACCTCGTGGGGGGAGGAGGCGGTCGGGATCCGTTTGACTGGTCGAAACGGAACCAGGCACACCCTCCTTGTGAAGCTGAACCTCGATCGCGAACGCCTCTCAGGTAACGTCCGCCCCCGCTACACGTACGAATCCGGAGCGGTGCAGGTGGGCGATCTGGAGACGGACGCCCATTTCGCCCACGTGTGGGAGGAGGGTGCCAGTGCGGGTTACTCGGCATCCGTGCTCACGGGCCTCCGTTGGCGAGGGAAAACGTTGCTGGCTGTGCCGAGGGGCACCTTCGGGCTTCAGCTGGACGGCGCGCCGGATCGTGAAGCCCAGGCCAAGTGGCGAGCGTGGGAAGGAAAAATTCCCCTGTAAGGCTACCCGGCTCCCTGGGGAGACCACAGCCGGGAATCACCTCCGCCCGGCAGAGGGAGCTCGCCAGAGCGAGGACCCCCTTCGCCGCAGACCTTTGGGCAAAGTCGTTGGCCTATTTGGGACGGGACTTGTTTGCTGACCCACTTGCGAAAGCTTCGACGCCTGCTTCACCTCGAAGACGTCGACTTTCTGGGGCCGGTGGCGAAAGCCATCCTGGTAATTACCGGTCTCTCCGAACGAGCGAGACAGAACTCGCTGGACGTGCGGCTTACAGAAATCTCTTTGTATTTCCCTCGGCTACCGGCTGCCTTCGATGGGTATCGAATCTTGCACGTCTCCGATCTGCATCTCAACGGTATGCCGGAATTGGCTCCGATTCTCGCCCGTCTCCTCCAGGGGATAGAGGCGGACGTAGCCGTGTTCACAGGCGACTTTCACCTCCGTTTTCGGAAGGATGTCGCGGAGACGAGTGACCTGACACGTAAGATCCTTCGCCACCTGAACGCCCCGGATGGTCTGTTTGCCGTACGGGGAAATCACGACGTACCGGAGCTGCTTCCCCGCCTGGCGGGAATGGGGCTGGAATTTCTCCACAATCGCGCCGTGCCGATCCGGCGGGGAGAGGCTGAGATCTGGCTGGCCGGGGTGGACGATCCCTATCACTACGAAGCAGCCGACCTTCAGCGAGCCCTCGCGGATATTCCGACGGGAGGCTTCGTGGTCTTACTGGCCCACACGCCGGAGCTCTTTCGGGAGGCGGCGAAGGCGGGGGTGGATCTGTACCTTTGTGGGCATACGCACGGCGGGCAGGTGTCCTTGCCTCGTGTAGGGCCGCTTTTCCTGAATGCACGTGCTCCTCGCAGGGTGGGTTCGGGTCTGTGGCGAGAAGGCCAGACGCTCGGCTACACCAGCCGAGGGGTAGGGAGCACGTCTGTTCCGCTCCGGTTTGGCTGTCCGCCGGAGGTAACTCTGCTACACCTTCGGAGGAGTTCGGGCCAGTGAAGCACCTGCGCCTCTTTCGGTCGGCTTGGAAAGGAATTGCCCGGGCGGGGCTTTTTTCATAGATTCCGCCGGGTGCGAAAACGGTCTGACGGGAGGGATGGGTGTACCAATGCACGTCAACGCGGGTAAAGCCAAGACTTATGACGGCCACGTCAACCAGTTCTTCATCGAAGACAGCTGGCGTGTGTTCCGGATCATTTCCGAGTTCGTGGAGGGGTTTGAAGAACTTTCGGAAGTAGGTCCGGCCATTACGGTCTTCGGGTCCGCGAGGGCCGGGCGGGAGTCGAAGGATTACGCCAGCGCGCGGAGACTTGGCAGGCTTTTCGCCGAGAACGGCTACGCGGTTATTACCGGTGGCGGGCCCGGCATCATGGAGGCGGCAAACCGTGGCGCGAGGGAGGCGGGGGGCCTATCCATCGGCCTGAATATCGAGATTCCCTTGGAGCAGGAGCCGAACCGCTACGTGAGCAAACTGATCACCTTTCGCTACTTCTTCGTTCGCAAGGTGATGCTGGTAAAGTACGCGAAGGCGTTTGTGGTCTACCCGGGCGGCTACGGCACGCTGGACGAGCTGTTCGAGGCCCTCACACTCATCCAAACCCACCGCGTGCAGCGTTTCCCCATTGTTCTCATGCGTCGGCGCTACTGGCAGGGGCTTCTTAACTGGCTGAATAACCCGGTGCTGCGAACCGGCAAGATCTCGCCGGAAGACCTTGAACTCTTTGAGCTGGCGGAGGAGCCGGAAGAGGCTCTCGAGATCGTGCAAAGCTTCTACAGAAACCAGGTGCCTGACTCTACCTGAACCCCTCCGGGAGACTGTGTCTTTCCCCTTCTGGTAACCGATAGGCCTTGCACCCGCAAGTATGGGGTCATCCGATGGGAGCACCGGTTGGGAAAGAGGTCCGACAGAGTTACATCTTGCCGGGAGAGGGGAAAGCTGCGCTTGTTCTGGATCTGTCGCGAAGCGGCGCAGCCGGAGCCACGCCCGGGATGGAGAAAATCAGAGATGTGCTCGAGCGCGCCTCGCCGCTGGCCGACGCGATCATCCTAAATCCCGGGGCTATGGAGAAAAATGCGGATCTTCTCGGGGGCAAGAGCCTAGCGGCCGGGCTGGTCAAGGCTGACTGGACCAACGCGCACCGTCCCTCGGATTTCGCGCTACCAGTCCAGAAGATCCACCGGGTGCTTCTTTCCGATGCCGAGGATGCCCTTCTCCTCGGAGCCCTCGGCGTGGTGGCCACACTTCTCATGGGATTCGAAGACGAGTTCGAGGCAGACAATATCGAGAGCGTGTCGCACCTCGCCCGCTCCTGCTACGAAGCTTCCCTGCCCCTGCTCATCGACGTCCTTCCCGCTGGGCCCAAGGTGACCCCCGTGAATCACGACGATGTGGTTAAGCTGGCGGTCTCTTTCATGATGGAGGCCGGGGCCGATGCCATTATCGTTCCGCCCGTGGGGGACGAGGCGCGAAAGCTGCTCGGCTCGTGGTGCACGGTCCCGTTGTTGGAGCGGAGGGAGGACTTCCCGACGGCCGATGAGCTGGAGAAGTTGACCGCGGCCGGGTATCGGGGAGTCGTGGTCACGGAGGAAGCTATGACCACGGGCGATTGGGAGCAAAGGTTGCGCAACTTGGCCCGTGCTGTGGGTCACGGCCAAGGGAGGGGCGAATGACCGTCTCTTCTGGAAAGCAGCAGCGACTGAATCGACTGTTTGATCCGCGCGATGGCCGCGCCGTGTGTGTGGCCGCTGACCACGGCTGGATGTCAGACCCCACGGAGAATGTGATCCGCCTCAAAACCATTCTGCAGCAGGTTGTGGAAGGCGGGGCAGACGGCGTCCTCATGAGCTTCGGGACTGCCCAGAGGCTGGGCAGCTTCTTCCACGGGCGCGAGAAGCCTGCCCTTTTGATCCGGGCGGACTGGATGAACCTGCCGCGCCTCGGGGCGAGCAACGTTAGCAACGTGCTGCCGGTGGTGAACTTTCGGAAGCGCGCCACCTCCCGTGCCCAGCACGCCCTGGCCATGGGCGCCTCGGCCATTACCATCTACTACTTCATCGGCTACAGCGACGAATTTGAGGCCCTCAACGTCGAGCAGGCCGCGGCCTACGCCCGCGAGTGCCGTCGTATCGGGCTCCCCCTCATCATCGAGCCCATGGCGGTGGGAGGGATGGTGACGGGCGTGAACATCGCCGAGATTCTGATTGCCTCGGCGCGCATCGCCTTCGAGATCGGCGCGGATGCTCTGAAGATCCCCTATACGGGCGACGTCCATACCTTCCGAGAGCTTTGCCGGGTGGCGCAGGTCCCCGTCCTGGTCCTCGGGGGAGCGAAGTCGGACCACCCCCGGGATGCCCTCGAGCTGGTGGAGGAAGCGCTGCGCGCGGGAGCGGCTGGGACGGTTTTCGGCAGAAACGTCACCAAGGCCAAGGACCCCAAGAAGATGGTCCAGGACATCGTGGCCCTCGTCCACGGGGGCAAGACGGTGGACGAGATTACCAATCCCCTGCACGGAAAGCGCATCCGGCTTGGCACGGTGAGCTCGCGCTGCACCGGCTGTGACCTATGTCTCTTGGCCTGCACCGGAGCGCACAATGGCGGATATGGCCATTCTGGAGCACGCCTGCGTGTGGAGCACCTCTCCTTCCTGGAGGGGAAACCTGCTTTTCGACCGTTTGTCTGCACCCTGTGCGGGCGGTGCGTAACGGTCTGCCGCACCGGCGCTCTCTCGTACGATGAGCGAGGGATTATCCGCCTGGACCGCGTTCGGTGCGATCGCTGCCTGGAGTGTCAGGCGGCGTGCCCCTTCAGGGTGATCGGAACAGATGCGGAAGGATACCCCGTCATCTGTGACTTGTGCGATGGCAATCCGCAGTGCGTTCGCTGGTGCAAATACGACGCGATCGTCGCCTTGCCGCGGGAACCGATTCGCCAGGAAAGAGGCCATGTCGCTTGAGGGAAGGGCGTACCAGGACTGCGTGCTGCGCGTCGACTTAGGAACCGGCGCAGTCGAAAGGCAGAGGATTCCGGAGGCGGTGGCCAGGCTCCTCCTTGGAGGCAGGGGTCTCGGCACCTGGCTCCTCTACAACGAGCTGCCTCCGGGTACCGACCCCCTGGGCGCGGACAATCTTCTGATCTTCGTCACGGGACCGCTCACCGGTACCATCGCTCCGACGGCAGGCAGAGTGGGGCTGGTGACGAAGAGTCCGGCCAACGGGGCCGTCCTGGACTCGTACGCGGGGGGTTTCTTTGGCGAGACCCTGAGGTTTGCAGGGTACGACGCGCTGGCCATCCGCGGCGTGGCACCGAAGCCTTCTGTGCTGTTTATCGAGGATGGCCGGATACGGCTCGACGAGGCTGACGAGCTGTGGGGATGGGATGTCTTCGAGACTCAGAGGGCCCTGCGCAAGCGCTACGGAGGCGACGTGGTCACGGCCGTAATCGGTCCGGCCGGAGAGAGGAAATCGCCCATTGCGGGGATCTTCTGCGAGACCCGCAGCCTGGCTCGTGGCGGCAGCGGTGCCGTCATGGGATCCAAGAACCTGAAGGCCGTGGTCATTCGCGGATCCGGATCGGTTGCCGTGTACAACCGGCCCGAGTTCGAGGAGGCGGTGTGGATAGCGAGTCGCATGCTTCGGATGAGCTCGCAGATCAAGCGGATGCAGACCGACGGCACGGTGAACATCTTGGAGCTGATCAATGTGGCCGGCGGGCTGCCGACGCGCAACTTTCAGGCCGGTCAGTTCGAGGCCGCGGACCAGATCCGGTGCGAAGCCTGGCAGCAGCACTGGAAGCGCACCAGCGCCTGCCACGCCTGCCCCATCGGCTGTACGAAGATCGCCTATTCGGACCGGTACGGGATCTGGATCGACGGTCCGGAATACGAGACGACCTTCGCCCTCGGTTCCAATACGGGTGTGGCTGACCGCGACGCCATCCTTTACGCCAACTACCTTTGCGATAAGTACGGCATTGACGCGATCAGCGCAGGTGGCATTATCGCGTTTACCATGGAGCTTTTTGAGCGCGGGTTCATCAGCAAGCGGGAATTGGACGGCGTCGAAGCCCGCTTCGGGAACGCCGAGGCCCTGGTCGAGCTCTGTGACCGCATGGGCAAGGGGGAAGGAGTCGGAGCTTTTCTGGAGAAAGGCGTGCGCGCGATCAGCCAGGCGTTCCCGGGAAGCGAGGCCTTTGCGATGCACGTCAAGGGCTTGGAACTGCCCGGCTACCTGCCGCGAGCCGCGAAAGGGATCGCCTTGAGCTACGCCATCTCCGAGCGCGGCGCCTGCCACCTCCACGGCTCTCCGATCATCGAGCTGCTGGGTGGGGCCGACCCCATCACCCCGGAAGGTAAGGCCCTGCTGTTCCGGACAACGCAGCTCGATGTGGCTGTGGTGGACGCCTGCATCCTCTGTTACTTCACCAAGTTCGGCTTTACCCTCAAGGAAGTGCAGCAGATGCTCGCGCCCGCCACCGGGTTTCCGTATCGAACGCCGCGCGACGTGGAGCGCATTGGCGAGCGCATCACGAACTTGGCCCGATTGTTCAACCTCCGGGAAGGCTTTACGGACAAGGATGATACGCTTCCTGCGCGCTGCCTTCGCGAGCCCCTGCCCAGCGGTCCCGCTAAGGGGCAGGTTGTGGAACTGGACCGAATGAAGGCGGAATACTACCAGGCCATGGGGTGGGATGCCCACGGCATCCCGACCAGGGAAACCCTGCGACGTCTGGAAATGGACCAGCTGATTTCCTTCCACGAGGTTCCGCAGTGAAGGTGACCGTGAAGTTTCATGGCGAGCTACGCAAGTACAACGAGGGCCGGGAAGCGAAGGTCCTGGAACTACCCGAGGGAGCCACTGTCTACGATGCCCTGCACCGGAGCCGCATCCCATTGGACCAGATCGCCCTCGTGGCGCGAAACGGGGCACGGGTGGAGTGGAATGAGCCTCTTCGAGACGGCGATGAACTGAAAGTGTACCAGTTTGCCATCGGCGGGTAAGAGATTCGGACGGGACGGGGACGAGCTGGGTCAAGTTCAGATGGAGGAGCTGGGGATATCGACAGCATGGTTGGCTGGGCGTGCCCGGACAGGTCGCGACCTGTTGCGGACGATCCGAGAACTTGGTCTGAACCTCCTCGAAGTGGATTACCGATTGGACGCGGAACAGATCACTGACCTCAAGCGAGAGGTAGCGAAAGGGGAAATACGCGTTCTCAGCGTCCACAATCCAGCACCCCTCCCCGAGGGGGTGAGTCGGGAGCAGGCCTCGGGTGACGTCCTCAGGCTTTCTTCCCTCGACGAAGCGGAAAGGCAAGCCGCCGTTCAGCTGGCGCGGGGTAGCCTCGCGCTGGCAGCGGAGCTCGGGGCCGGCGCGGTCGTCTTCCACCTTGGCGAGGTGGAATTCGATCACCAGGCCCCGCGTCTGCTCGACTTCTACCGGAAGGGTTTGATGGAGACCCCGGAGGCCAAAGAGTTCTTGGCGGCGAAGCTTCGGGAACGCAGGGACCGGCGGCAGCCCCACCTGGAGGCGGTGCTGCGCAGCCTCGAAGAGATCCATCGCGAAGCGGTCCGCCTGGGGATTTGGCTTGCCATTGAGAATCGCTTCTATTACCACCAGATCCCGGATCTCGAGGAGCTGGACATCCTCTTCCAGCGCTTCGCGGGCGGCAAGGTGGGATATTGGCACGATACAGGCCACGCTCAGGTTTTTCAGGCCCTCGGTTTCTGGGAGCAGGATAGGCCCCTTGCCCGCTTTGCGGAGCGGCTTCTCGGCTTTCACCTACACGATTGCCGTGGCGTCGACGACCATCGCGCTCCCGGCGACGGGGAGATCGAGTGGGAGAAAATCCGGCCGTACCTGGTGGCCAATGGCGTGCGCCGTGTTCTCGAAATCCATCCCAAGGTGTCTTTCAAACAGGCGAAGTTGGGGATCGGCTTTCTGGCTTCCCTCGTGGGAGAGCCGACCCCTGCGGTTGCGGAGGTGGGTCCGTAGAGCTCCAGCGCGGAAGGCTCGGTGACGATCTACCTCTGTTCGATCGGAAAAGCGCTTACGCCCGAAATCGAAGTGTTGAAGGCCCAGCTACCGCAGGTGCTGCGTGCCGGGGTCGAGACGGCGCAGCCCCACTCCCTGGCGGTACCCGAGCAGGCTTTTTCGCGCCGCCGGAACCAGTATCACTCGACCATGCTCCTGATGTGGGCCGATGCAAAGATTCCCCGCGGGCAGAGGCCCCTTTTGGCGCTCACGGAGGTCGACCTTTTCGTGGAGGGGCTGAACTTCGTCTTTGGCGAGGCGGACCCGGGGCGGAGAGTTGCAATCGTCTCCACGCATCGACTGAGATGGAGCTACGGGGGCGGTGCGGTGCCGCCCGGGCAGTACGAATCGCGCCTGGTCAAGGAGGCCGTCCACGAACTTGGGCATGTCTTCGGGCTCGGGCATTGCCCCGATCCAGGCTGTGTGATGTACTTCAGCAACTCCATTCTCGACACGGACCGGAAGGGTAAGGATTTCTGCCCACGTTGCCGGGCCAAACTCTCGGGGAGGTGATCCCGGTGCCGGGCACCGAGGTTCGTATCGGTTGCTGCGGTTACACGGTGTCGCGGAGCAAGTACTATCGCACATTTACCGTCGTCGAGATTCAGCAGACCTTCTACCAACTGCCGCAGCTCGAGACCGCCCAGAAATGGCGGGAGGAGGCGCCACCGGGTTTCGAGTTCACAATGAAAGCCTGGCAACTGATCACGCACGAGCCAGCCAGTCCTACGTACCGACGGCTGCGGGAGCCGATTCCTGAGAGCGCGAAGGACCGATATGGAAGCTTCCGGCCCACGGAGGAGGTGAGGGAGGCTTGGAGGCGCACGGTCGAGTTCGCCGCCGCCCTTGGCGCTACGGTCATTGTTCTGCAATGCCCCGCCAGCTTTCGGCCCACCGAGCAGAACGTGGCCAACCTGCGCGCCTTCTTCCAGGCGGCTGCGTCCGACGCATTCCGCCTGGCCTGGGAACCCCGGGGCAAATGGCCAAGGGACTTGGTAGCGGAGCTCTGTGGCGAGCTCAACCTTATCCACTGTGTTGACCCCTTGAAAGACGAGGCGATCAGCGAGGGTCCCTGCTACTACCGCCTCCACGGCCGAACGGGCTACCGGTACGTGCACACAGAGGAAGATTTTGCCGAGGTTCGCGCGAAACTGCGGCCGGGGGTGGTCAACTACGTGATGTTCAACAACGTGCAGATGTTCGACGATGCTCAACGGTTCGCTCAGTATCTGCAGGACAAAGGGATCCCCTGAGCGGATGATTCCCTGCGCGTCGGGACCGTGGACGATCTGCCGCTGTTGCGTGTGTTCATCCTGGGTGGAGGCAGAATGAGCACGAACTGGCAAGAAGCGTACGAGTGGCTGCGAAAGGAGCTGGAGGCACGAGGCGTGGACGTGGCCCGGGTCGAACAAAAGGCCATGTCCCTGGCCGTGGAAACCCCATCGTGGGGCTATGGGGATAGCGGTACGCGTTTCGCGGTGTTCCATCAGCCGGGAGTGCCAAGGACGGTCTTCGAAAAGTTGGAAGACGCGGCCCAGGTCCACAAACTCACCGGCATTGCTCCATCCGTGGCCATCCACATCCCCTGGGACCGGGTGGATGATTTCCGTGAGCTGAAGCGGCGTGCAGAGTCCCTCGGCTTGAAAATCGGGGCCGTCAATCCGAACCTGTTCCAGGATCCGGACTACAAGTTCGGTAGCATCACCCATAGCGATCCGCGAGTTCGTCGCAAAGCCATTGACCATCTGCTGGAGTGCGTCGAGATTGCCCGGCAGGTGGGGTCCAAACTCCTCACGCCCTGGTTCGCTGACGGTACGGACTATCCTGGACAGGGCAATTTCCGCTGGCGGCGCCAGTGGCTGGAAGAGGCTCTGCGAGAGGTCTACCATGCCATGCCTGAGGACATGACCCTCGCGCTGGAATACAAGTTTTTCGAACCCGCCTTCTACCACACGGATATTCCGGATTGGGGAACGTCCTACCTTCTCTGCACGAAGCTGGGGCCAAGGGCGAAAGTACTGGTGGACCTTGGGCACCATCCCCAGGGCACCAACGTACCGTACATCGTGGCTCTCCTCCTTTACGAGGGCCGCCTCGGTGGCTTCCACTTCAACAGCCGGAAATACGCTGATGACGACCTTACCGCGGGGTCCATCGATCCCTACGAGCTTTTCCTGATCTTCCACGAGCTCGTCGAGGCGGAAGAACAGGACCCTGGGAGATTCCAGGTCGCCTACATGCTGGATCAGAGCCACATCACCAAGCCGAAGATCGAGGCCATGATCCAGTCGGTGATCACGGTGCAGGAGATGTACACGCGGGCTCTCCTGGTGAATCGGGAAGCTCTGCACGCGGCGCAGCAAGCTAATCGCGTGATCGAGGCGGAGGAGCTCCTGCGCCAGGCTTTCTGGACGGACGTCGGACCCATTCTGGCAAAGGCTCGGGTGGATCGCGGCTTGCCCGCGGATCCTTTGCGCGCCTACCGGGAGAGCGGGTATCAGCAGAGAATCGAGAACGAGAGGCGTGGCGGGAAGCCCGCCTCCTGGACCTGACGGCGGCCAACACGGGAGAGTCGTGAGGATCCGGATCGATTACGGCAAGTCCGGCCTTGAAGTCGAAATCCCGGACGCTCACTTTGTCAAGGCGCTGCGGATGCGGCCAGCCCCCCTCCTCCGCGATGTCCAGGGGGCGGTGACCTCGGCCCTCCTGCGCCCCATCGGCTGCGCGCCTCTGGTGGAGCTCGCTCGGGGAAAGAAGACAGCGTGCATCGCGATCTGTGACATCACCCGACCTGTGCCGAACTGGCTCCTTCTTCCGCCCATCCTGCAGGCTCTTGCCGAGGGGGGGATCCCGGAGGGCTGCGTTACGGTTCTGATCGCCACCGGCCTTCACAGGCCCAACGAGGGGCGGGAGCTCGAGGAGCTGGTGGGAGAGGAGCTGGCCAAGCGGTTGCGCATTGTCAACCACGTTGCTCGCGACCCGGGCCAGCACGTTTATCTCGGCACCACACGCAGGGGCACGCCGGTTTACGTCGATCGGCGCTTCGTGGAGGCCGATCTCCACCTGGCTGTCGGATTAATCGAGCCGCATCTCATGGCCGGTTTTTCGGGCGGGCGCAAAGTGGTTTGTCCTGGCCTGGTCTCCGTAGAGACGATGAGGTGGTTCCACGGGGCCTCGCTGCTGGCCCATGAGGCGGCTCGCGAAGGGGTACTGGAAGGCAATCCTGTGCACCGGGAGGCGACGGAGGTTGCCAGGCTTGCGCGCGTGGATTTCGCGGTGAATGTGGCTCTGGACGAGGAGAGAAATGTGGTCGGGATTTTCGCCGGCGAGCTTGAAGCGTCGTTCGCCGAAGGCGTAGCCTTCGTCCGCCAGTACGTGCGCGACGTCGTCCAGGAGCCGGTGGATGTGGTCGTTACGTCCGGAGGCGGGTATCCCTTAGATGCGACTTTCTACCAAGCCATTAAGGGGGCCACAGCGGCCGCCGGTGTCGTGAAACCGGGAGGGACGATCCTTCTGGTGGCCGCATGTACCGAGGGTCTGGGGAGCCGCGAGTTCGTACAGTTGCTGCGGCAATACCCCGACCCAGCGGAGTTCGAAAAGGTGCTTGCCCGCGGGGACTTCTTCGCTATCGATCAGTGGCAGTATCAGGAGCTCGCGAAGGTGCTTCACAAGGCGGACGTTTGGCTCGTGAACGACACCATACCTCCCGAGATGCGGCGGTACGTGCCCATCCCCGTGTTCGCGGATGGGCAGGAGGCGTTGCAAGAGGCCTTGCGAAAACACGGGGTCTCAGCCCGGGTCGCGGCCATTCCTCGCGGACCTTATGTGCTGGCAGAGGTAGGGAACGATTGCGTGCACGGGCAAGACAGGGGCAATTGATCGCCATCCTGCTGGGGCTGGGACTGGCCATAGCGGCTTGCCACCGACCAGCTGCACGGGCGCCCGTTTGGGTCTGGCTGGATGCGGGACTCTTAACTCCCCAGGTTTTGCCGGAGGCCGTGTGGGAAGCCGTGGATAGTGCCGCTGCGGCCGGCGCGGAAGGGCTTGTGGTGGAGGTGAAGTGTCGGACGGGAGAGGCGCTCGTAGCCAATTCTGCGTTCCCCTACACGAAAATCAGTCCGGCTTCGTCCGGGTCAGGGGATATTCTGCGAATGGCGGCAGAACGCGCCGCAACCAGGGGGATGAGAGTGGCCGCAGGAATCCACGTCTTCTACGGGGGCAACAAGCGCTCGCGCCAGGGTCTGGCCTGGCAGGGAATGGGCGATTGGTGCGTCACGCGAATCACGGAGCGGGGGCTTGTTCGGGATGATGAGGATCCAGAGAGGGCCTGGGTGCGGTTTTCGCCAGCGATCCCCGAAGTCCGACAGGCAGAGCTCTCGTTCTTGGATGCGGTCCTTTCCCGTCCCGAGTGCGAAGGGGCTTGGCTGGTGGGGGCCGAGTTCCCGGATGTTTGGTCCGACGTTGGGCCGCGGGCACGCGAGGGCTTCCAGGACTGGCTAGGGGCCGAGGTAAGAACCTGGCCGGCAGACGTCTGTGTCCGGGACTCGACCGGAGTTCTCCGCCCGGGGAAATGGTTTCCCCAATGGATCCTTTGGCGGGCCATGGTGATCCGTGATTTTGTGGCTCGCGCCGAAGAAGCTGTGGCCTCACGTCACCCTGGCAAGTGGTTGGGGATCGTGGTGGGGGGATGGCTGCCCAGGGGGTTCCAAGAGGGGGTGAACTGGGCGCAGCCCGGCTATGACCACCGGAACCGGTGGCTGGTCGCCGGGTACGGCCAAAGCAGTCTGGCCACCGTCGGGACGAGGCTTGGGATCGGACTCTTCTTCGCGGCTGTGTCCGAGAAGGAGGCGAAGAGGGTCGTTGCTATCCCAGAGGAGGCGAGCTTCGATCCCGGTTGGCTATCGGTGGAGGGTTGTGTGCGGAGAGCGAAGGGGGCGCTGACGGCGGAATCCTGGGAGCGCACGTGGGCGGTCGTGCATCTCGGTCATTACCAGGGGGACTGGAAGAAAGCCCGGCGCGCTCTCCGTTCCGCACGTAGTTTTGCGGGGGTCGTGCTCCTGGACGCAACCCAACTCAGTGCCGAGAGATGGTGGGCCAGACTGCGCTCCGAGCTGGGGTCGGCAAAGTGAAGCAGTCGGTGGGAAGTAACCAGAGGAGGAGTAACGATGCGAGACTCTACAACCCTGTCGCCGAAGGACGAAAGAGAGGAGGGCACCCGGGAAAAGGCAAAAGCCTATTATTACCGGCATCGGGAGAGGATTCTCGCAAGGCTCCGCCAGCGGTACCGGGAAGACGAAAGCTACCGTGAAGCAGTACGGGAGCGCGCCCGCAAGCGCTACCACGAGGACGATGCGTACCGGGAGGCGACCAAGCGCCGCTCCCGCGAGCGCTACCAGCGAATGAAGCAGGCGCAAATGCTCATCGAGGCGCTGCGGTCGGAAAGCAAACTGCAGACCGGGGTTCCCGAGCCGACCGTACGGACGAGCTCGAGCAAGTGATCTGCTCTCAGGTCCTGTTGCCAGGGGCGAGGGGGAAAAGGGGGAGCAACTTTCACTCGGAGGGTGATCGAGGTTTACGGATGAATGTCCAGTGCAAGTTTTTCGCGGGGCTGCGCAGAAAGTTCGGCGCCAAGGAACGCGTTCTGGAGTTGCCCGACGGGGCAAGGGTCGGCGATGTGCTCCGGTCTCTGGGCTTGTCGGCCGAAGAGAGCTACATCGTACTCCGGAACGGCGTGCACGCGGACCGGGGGGAGCGCCTCGCGGACGGCGACGTCTTGAGCCTCTTCCCCCTGATCGCAGGTGGATGACGAGTCGCGAATGGCAGATACCGAGGTGATCCATGCCCGGCTGGATGGGACGCGTAGTTCGAGTTGACCTTTCAAGTGGCGCGATCCAGGAAGAGCCCTTTGAGGAACGGACCTGGCGGCGCTTTCTCGGGGGCCGGGGATTTGGAGCCAAAGTGCTCTGGGATGAGCTGCGCCCCGGTATCGACCCCTTCTCCCCGGACAATCGGCTGATCTTCGCCGTGGGCCCGCTGACGGGAACGACGGCAGCCACATCCGGTCGTGCCAGCGTCTCCACCAAATCCCCTCTCACAGGAACGATCACCGACGCGAACACCGGCGGCAAGTTCGGGGTGATCTTCAAGAAGGCAGGTCTGGACGCGCTGATCATCCAGGGTAAGGCGGCCAAGCCGGTGTACATCCTGGTGAGCGATGAGGGCATCGAGATAAAGGACGCTTCCGACCTCTGGGGGAGATTGACGGACGAAACCACCGAGCTCCTTCTCCAGCGCGAAGGTGCCCGCTCGTCTGTAGCCTGCATCGGTCCGGCGGGCGAGAATCTGGTCCGCTTCGCGGCGATCATCAATGAGAAGCACCGTGCCTTCGCCCGCGGCGGTGTAGGCGCCGTGATGGGATCAAAGAATCTGAAAGCGGTGGTGGCGCGCGGCCTTCGGACTGTGGAGATTGCGGACAAGGAGCGAATGAAGTTCGTCACCTATGAGGCCAACAAATGGCTGCGGGCGCACCCGATTACCTCCAAAGGGCTGCCGGAATTTGGTACCTCGGTACTGGTGAACATAATGAACGAGGCGGGAGTATTCCCTGCGTACAACTTCCGCCAGAACCAGTTCGAACATGCCGAAGAGGTTTCGGGAGAAGCCATTACGGAACGAATCTTAGTCCGCAAGGATGGATGCTGGGGCTGTATCATTCAGTGCGCGCGCCGCACGCGAATCCCCGGAGACGAAGGCGAGGGCCCGGAGTACGAGTCCAACTGGGCGCTGGGCCCCAACTGCGGGATCCACGATCTGGAGGTCATCACCCGGGCCAATTACCTTTGTAACCGGCTTGGCATCGACACGATGTCGGCCGGCGGCACCATCTCCTGCGCCATGGAGATGACCGAGCTTGGCTACTACGACGCCGGCATCCGCTTCGGGGAGGGCGACAAGCTTCTCGAATATCTGAGGAAGATTGCCTACCGCGACGGAGTCGGGGACGAGCTTGCCGAAGGCTCTCTGCGCTTTGCCACGCGGCACGGACACCCAGAACTGAGCATGACGGTCAAGGGCCAGGAGCTGGCCGCGTACGATCCGCGGGGCGCCCAGGGGCAGGGCCTTGCCTACGCCACGACCAATCGGGGCGGTTGCCATCTCCGGGGGGGGTACCTCATCGGCCGCGAACTTCTGGGCGTGCCCCGCATGATCGACCGCTTCTCCGCCGTCGGCAAAGGGAGCCACACGGCGATTCTCCAGAACCTGGGAGCCGCCTTGGATTCCCTGGTGGTTTGTCGTTTCGCGTCCTTCGCGCTTAACGAGATCGTGTGGGGACGCTTGCTAACGGCGGTGACGGGGGTCCAGTACGATCCGGAGGATGTTCTGGAGGCGGGGGATCGCATCTTCAACCTCGAACGAATGTTCAACGTGCGTGAAGGCTTCCGCCGGAAGGACGATACCCTGCCTCCGCGACTCCTCCAGGAACCCGCCCCGATGGGACCCGCTAAGGGGCGTGTCGTTGAGCTGGACAGGATGCTCGACGAGTTCTACGAGTTTCGGGGCTGGGACCAGGATGGGGTTCCGACACCGGAAACCTTGCGTCGCTTAGGATTGGAGGAGTGCCTCAATGGCTAGTGAGAAATACCGGGAGCTGATGGAGGAGATGAAGCGCATCGGGCGCATCGTCTTCCAGGCCGGCTTGAACAACTCCCACAGCGGCAACATGAGCGTACGCGTGGGTAGACGAATCCTCATCACCCGCCGCGGATCCATGCTCGGGTTCCTCAAAGACGAGGACATCATCGAGACCGGCCTGGAGCAAGACGACTCCGGCATCTCATTGGCTTCCACAGAAGTCGCCGTCCATCGGGCGATCTACAAGGGAACCTCCGCGCTTGCCATTATCCACTCCCATCCCATCACCGCAACCGCCCTCTCTATCGTGCAGGACGAGATCGTCCCGATTGACGTGGAAGGCTCTTATTACATCCGAAGGGTGCCGGTGATCGCTTTCGAGTTCGGTACCGGATCCAAGGAGATGGAGGAGGTTCTTCCCAAGTACCTCAAGAACTACCGCATCGTGATGGTAAAGGGGCACGGTGCCTTCGCCATTGGGGACTTTCTCGAGGAAGCTCTCCATTACACCCACGTGCTGGAGAATATCGCCCAGATCACATGGCGGGTTCGGGCTATGGGCATCGATACCCGACCGTTCGAGCGCGAATATTTCCACAAGTGGTAGGGGGCTGGCTCTAATCACGGGCAGAGTCGGGAGATCGGGATGGCTTCATCGGGCCGGCAGGAGAGATTGGCGTTGTACGGTGGTCCGCGGATCAAGCAGACTCCGTTCGGTACGGGGAGAAGATACGGCGAGCGCGAGCTGGAAGAGCTGCGGGACGCCCTCGAGCAGAACACGCTCTTTTACGCCCACGGACGAAAGACGAGGCAGTTTGAGGAAGCTTTTGCGCGTCTGTACGGAATCGAACATTGCGTGGCCACGTCTTCGGGCTCGGCGGCTCTGCACATCGCGATCGGCGCGCTGGAGATCGGGGTCGGCGAAGAGGTTATCACCTCCCCCATTACGGACATGGGCTCCCTCATCGGCATCCTCCTCCAGAACGCCATCCCGATTTTTGCGGATGTACACCCGCACACGTACAACATCACCGCTGAGACGATCGAACCCCGGATCACGGAAAAGACCCGCGCCATCATGGTGGTGCATCTGGCGGGCAACCCCTGTGACATGGATCCGATCCTCGATCTGGCCCGCCGGTACAGTCTCTGGGTGATTGAGGATTGTGCCCAGGCCTATCTGGCCCGGTACAAAGGACGGTTGGCCGGGACAATGGGCCACGTGGGATGCTTCAGCCTGAACGACTTCAAACACATCAGCGCCGGCGATGCCGGGCTCCTCATCACCCACGACTCGGCCCTGGCCCGGAAGGCCAGGCTGTTCAGCGACAAGTACTACGACCGTGAGGCGGGAGGCAGAAATCCTGAGCGCCTCGGGATGAACTACCGGATCAGCGAGTTGCAATCGGCCGTCGCTCTCGCGCAGCTGGAGCGCCTCCCTTGGATCTGCGAGCGCCGGAAACAAATCGGAGAGGCAATTACAGCCGGGATCCTCGATATCCCCGGCGTGTACCCCCACCAGGTCACCTCCGGTTCCGAGTGTTCCTTCTGGTTTTACCTCTTTCGGGTGAACGAAGAGGAGGCCGGAGTACACGCGCGGACCTTCGCCGAGGCCCTGCGCGCCGAAGGGATCCCGGCCCACTACGGGTACATTGGTAAGCCCGTTTACCTC
Source organism: candidate division KSB1 bacterium (assembly GCA_034506315.1). Lineage (GTDB taxonomy): Bacteria > Zhuqueibacterota > Zhuqueibacteria > Oleimicrobiales > Geothermoviventaceae > Zestofontihabitans. The sequence goes on from JAPDPT010000019.1 coordinate 47,198, forward strand.
TGGCCTTTCTTGCGCGAACGGAGGATCTACTACAACTTCAATTGGCCGGAAGACTTCAAGCAGTACGGTAAGCCCTTGCGCTACGAGGAGGGACTCTGTCCCGTCGCCGAAGAGGTCCTGCGTACCTGCATCCAGATCCCATTGAGTGAATTCTACACGGACGGAGATGTTGCCGACATTGTGGCTGCCATTCAGAAAGTGGCTGAGGCCTTCGCTCCCTGAGGGCGCCGGCAAGGGGAGGAAGTCCCGCGGGCTCGGAATCGGCGTGGCTGGAAATGGCCCCGAGGCCAAGGGGACAAGCCGCCGGTCCGGTTCAGGGTATGGAGTTTTCCTGAGCGCCTGTTGGGTGACCTTGCTGGTGGGAGCCGCGGGGTGCGCTGCCAGAAGACCCCCGCTACTTCTCTCACCTCAGCAACTGGAGTTCGGAGAGAAGGTTGGCCTGACCCCACAGCAGCTGGCCAAGCTGGAGGAGAAACCCCTGTACAAGTTCAAGCCCGCTGAGCTGGACCGTTATCTCCACTACCTCCAGCTGGCTGAACCGAGCTTGCGGCTCCGGGTCCAGCACCTGGCGCGGAAATGCATTGGCCAGAAGTACCAGATCTATCTGCTGGGGGAATTCCCCTTCGAGCTCTTTGACGCGGATCCGTTGTTTCGTCTGGATCGAAGCGACTGCGTAGTCTTCTCGGAGCATATGTACGCCATGGCCCTTGCGCACGATTGGCCCTCGTTCTTCACCCTCCTGCAGCGGATCCGGTATCGGGACGGCGAGATCAGCATCCTGACCCGGAATCACTACACAGAAGCAGACTGGGATGTGAACAACAGCTGGCTCGTCGAAGATATCACGGAGAGGCTCGGAGGCGAACACACGCGCTACGACACCGTGACGATTGACCGGGCCAGCTTCTTCCGGACATGGGGAATCGGGCAGGACATTCCGCCGGAAACGATGGTTCTCTCTTGGATCCCTTACCCGTTCGTGCCTCAAATCCTGGATAGCCTCCAGCCCGGGGATTTCGTCAACGTTGTGCGCGGCTACGATAAGGGTCGCTGGGTGGGCCATGTAGGACTGATTACGGTCGGTGCGGACGGTACGCGATACTTCCTCCATTCGGCCGCTCCGAAGGTTCGCGAGGAGCCACTCCTTGCGTACGTCGAGTTTTGGGTTCGGGTGAACGAGCGCCGGCGGGCTGAAAACCTGAGGATCGAGCAGGAGAATGCTCGGCGGCGTGTCGAGAACGAGCGGAGAAAGGCCGTAGCCGCAGCCCAGGGAAAGGAAGCCAAACTGAAGCCGCTGCTCCCAATGAAGCCTCTCTTCTGGGGATTCAGGTTCCTGCGCCTTCGAGAGGACGCACTGGCCCGCCTGCGGGCCATCGATGGCGAGGCATTCCCCCGCGTGTCCGGACCACGCTGGCGATGGGAAGGTCAGCAGGAGCCCAGGTAACTGGGAACGGCTTTGCTGTAGCCGGGGCGCGGCGAATCGCCGGATACGGCGCAGGAGTTTCGATTCGCTTGCCGTGTTGGATCGTTCGAGGAAGGCCGCTTAGCGGTATTGGTGCGGAGGTGATAGGCGGTGAAGATCCTCGAGCGGCGTTTTACCTTCATCCACACCCATTTCCTCACCGACTGCGAGAAGCTGCCTGCCGAGGTGGGGAGGGAATTGCAGAAGCAGATGGAGCGCTTCCTGCGCGCAAGAGGCATCGTTTACGGGATTCACTTCGAGGAGAGAAAATCCGAGAAGGGCTTGCGGATCGTCCTGGAGTGCATTCCGCTGCCGAGCCGGCTGAAGGAGATCGAGACGTATCTTGAGGAACTGGTGCGTCCGATCCCAACGCGCCCGCGTCCCGTCATGCCGGTCTGGGTCGAGCCTCCGGGAGAGGCCGCCAAGCCCAAAGCGAGCGAGCCCTCGGCGACCCGGTGAGTACTTCCAACGTCTCGACTCCCAGAAGCCGGGGTGGTTCAGGAGCCAGGCGCTCCTGAACTCAAATCCGGGCCCGAAGGGTTTGTGGAAGGGTCAGAGTAGACGGCGACGTTGCTCTGGCAAGGGAGGTGGACGGAACTCAGGCTGTCCAGTTCGAGGCGAGTCCCGTTCATCCGGGACGTGTCGACTAAGGCGGATCAACACCAGCTGGACAGAAAAAAGGGTGCTTGGGAACCTCGCGATCCGAGGCACAGGGAGCCAGAACCGGGGCGGCCTGCCGGGCCGATGGGTTTCCCTTGATTTTCAACCCTGTGTTCCCAATCTTTGGAATGCACACGAAGCAGGAAGAAGTCCACGTCCGAGGAGCAGCGGTGGGAGGGATGATCACGACGTGCGGTCAGAGGCCCTTAGTCGTGGCGGCCGTCGTTCTCTCCTTGGTTGCGGCGATCGGCTGCGCTCCACGGGGAAGGATCGGCCCGGCGATTGGCGAGTCTGGGGTGGAGCAGGACGAGAGCTTCGATCCACTTGCGCTGGGGATTGAGGAGCTTCCGATCCCGCAGGCCGTCACGGCGGAGGGGAGACGGGACACGTCCCGTTCGGCCGCGCAGGAGGCAAGTCCGCGGGTGGGGCCGGCCGATGAGATGGTTCCCGGCTATCGCGTGCAGCTGTGTGCAACCCCCGACGAAACCGAAGCCCGAGCTCACTACCATGAGGCGCTCCTGAAGTTCCCGGACCAGGGGGTGTATCTCCAGTTCGACGGCCCGTATTACAAAGTGCGCGTTGGAGATTGCAGGTCTCGCTTCGAGGCCGAAGAGCTCCAGAAGCGGGTGCGCGAGAGCGGTTTCCCGGACGCTTGGGTCGTGCGTACGCGCGTCTACACTGCTCCCCCCGGACTGAAGGAGAACGAAGAGCAACAGCGCGACTGATGTGCGTCGTCCCAGCTGCGGAGGTAGGCACATGAGGCGGTGTGTAGTCGGCGGGCTGTTGTTGGTAGCGTGGCTTTCGGTGCACGCGAACGCACTCTGCTCTGTACAATTCGTCCGGAAGGGCGAGAACGAGATTCAGATCCTGGTGGACGGCAAGCACTTCACCAGCCTTCTCTACAATCGGGCTGACCTCGTAAAACCCGTCTTTTACCCCGTGTACTCGAGCAAGGGGACGCTCCTTGTCCGCGGCTATCCTTTCCTGGAAGTGGAGGGAGAAAGCCGGGATCACCCCCATCACGCCGGCATCTTCTTTACCTACGATGACGTCAACGGTGTGGGGTTCTGGAACGCGCCTACGCCGCCTCCCCAGATCCTGGTAAAAGAGTTCAAGCGACTCCAGGAAGGGAAGAGCGAGGGGGTCCTCCAGTTCGTGGCCGAATGGCAGGCTCCTGATGGGAGACCCCTTCTGAGAGAGGACCGCACCGTCACAGTGAAAAGGGGCAAGAATTGGAGGGCACTGGACTTCCACATGGTGGTCACGGCCGTCGATACGACGGTGCGCTTCGGAGACACCAAGGAGGGGATGTTTGCGCTGCGGGTGGCGGACTGGCTGCGCGAGCGTGGGGGTACAGGTCGGTATCTCAGTTCCGAAGGGACAGAAACAGCTGACCTGATCTGGGGCCGCAGGGCAAAGTGGGTGGCTTTGAGCGGAGAGAAAAACGGCGAGAAGATCGTGGTCGCGATGTTTGCCCACCCGGCGAGTGTAAACTACCCGCCCTATTGGCACGTGCGGAACTACGGCCTCTTCTCGGTCAATCCCCTCGGCCAGTGGAGATTCCAGACGGATACCGGGGTGGAGAACCCCCAGTACTTGAACCTGATTCTGAAGCCCGGGGAGAGCGCTACGTTCCGTTACCAGCTCGTCTTCTACGAGGGCACTCTCACCAAGGAGCAGCTGGATAAGCTTTACCAGGACTGGGTCGGTCGGTGACGACTGTACCCAGGCACCTACACCGACTGGGCGAGCGGGGGAGGAGGGGGCGATTAAATCACCGAGACAGGGGGAGCATCCCCTTCGCGAGAGGGGTTGCTCAGAATGGGAAAAGCGGCGTAACCGGCGCGCGTGACGAGAAAGGCTGATGCCGCGCGGACTAAGCTGGATATGGAGGAATCGGCCAATCGATCAAGGAAGAGCTTCAGACCGCGGGGGGATTTGTTCTTGATTTGCTGTTCGGCATTGGGTACATTTGTCACGGCAGTTGAGGAGAA